>JAFYBD010000162.1 GCA_017540385.1 Lentisphaeria bacterium | reverse complement strand
CTCCGTTCCGCAGGGACGTCCATTCCGCGTTCCGGCGGCGTGTACCCGGCTCCCCCACAAAAATCGCCGTTTCGCGCCTTTCGGCCTTGCTCCGTCCGCAACATCCAGTCGTTTCTATCGCTTCCCCCGGACGGAACCCCGTGTCAGCCCCTGTGTTCCCCATCGTTTCCGATCCGTACCTTTCTTTGTCCCGGCACCCGGTTCCGCGCTTGAAAAAACCCCTTCCCGGCGATATATTATTCTTTCTCCCGAAATCGTTTTCAACTAAGGTTCGCGTCCGCATGTGGAAAGCCCTGGGCCAGCCGGCCAAAATCATCATACCCTTTTTCATCGGGCTCTGCTGCCCGTGGATGTCGCACGCCGACTTCATGGTGCGCTGGCTGCTTATCGTGATGCTCCTGAACGCCTGTCTCGGCATCCGTCTGAGCGGTCTGCGCGTGCGGCTGTACCACTGGTATCTCCTCGCGGCGAACCTGGTCATCGGCGTGGTCGCGTGGCTCGTGGCGTGCTGGCTCTGTGGTGGCAATACCGACGTCGCGAAAGCCGTTTTCTTCACGGCCATCTCCCCCACCGCCACTGCCGCTCCGGTCGTGATTTCGTTCCTCGGCGGTAACGTCGCCACCGTCCTGATGGGCTTCCTCATCAGCGACCTCGGCGTCTCCCTGGCCCTGATCGGCCTGCTCCCGGTCGTGACCGGCCAGATGGACTGGCGGTTCGTCAATGAAGTTTTCCTGAACATCGCGCTTGTGATGGCGCTCCCGGTCTTTCTTTCGCGCGTGCTCCTCCACTTCTGGCCGTGGCTCGCGGACTTCGCGAAGCGGAAGATCGCGCCGCATGCGCTCTGGGCCTGGTCGGTCATGCTGCTCATCCTCGGCGGGATGGCCCGCACCACGTTCGACAGTCAGGAGATCAATGCCGTGTCGATCCTCGTTCAGATCGGTTCCGCCACGCTCTTCATCTGCGTGCTGAATTTCTTCACCGGCTGGCTGATCGGGCCCCGCAGATGCAAGCTCGAGACCAGCCAGCTCCTCGGCCAGAAAAATACCTCGTTCACGATTTACCTGGCGATCACGTTCGCCTCGCCCGTTGCCGCACTCGGCCCCCTCTTCTACATCCTCTGGCACAACAGCTGGAACGCCATCCAGATGTTCCAGTACGAGAAACGGATGCAGAGAAAGGCCGCCCGGCTGAATCCGGGCGTGCGCCACGCCACATCCTGAGATTCATCAACCACGGACGCCGTCACCATGCAGGACATCATCATTCGCGGAGCTGCCGAACACAACCTCAAAAACATCGACGTCACCATCCCGCGTGACCGCCTCACCGTCGTCACGGGCCTCTCCGGTTCCGGCAAATCCTCCCTCGCGTTCGACACCCTCTATGCCGAGGGCCAGCGCCGCTACGTCGAGAGTCTTTCCGCCTACGCCCGCCAGTTCCTCGACCGCATGGGCAAGCCGAAAGTCCGTCATATCGAGGGCCTTTCCCCGTCCATCGCCATCGAACAGCGTTCCGCCGGTTCCAATCCGCGTTCCACGGTCGCCACCGTGACCGAGATTTACGACTATCTCCGCCTCCTCTACGCGCACGTCGGCTCGCCGCACTGTCCCAAGTGCGGCAAGGTCCTCGCCGCACAGTCTGCCCAGCGCATCCGCGACCGTCTCCTCCAGCTCCCGGCCGGCCCCGCCATGATGATCCTCGCCCCGGTCGTCCGCGGACGCAAGGGCGAACACCGCGACGTGCTCGAAAAACTCCGCAAGGACGGCTACGTCCGAGCCCGCATCGACCGGAAGATCGTCGCGCTCGACGAACCCATCCCGCCGCTCGACAAGAAGGTCAAGCACAACATCGAGGCCGTCGTCGACCGTCTCGTCTGCGGCAAACTCGAATCCTCCCGCCTGAACGACTCCATCGAGTCCGCCCTGAAGCTCGGCGACGGCGTGATGCTCCTGCTCCTGGAGGACTGCGACGCCTCGTTCGTCTCCGGCGACAAGGTCTGGACCGAGGAACTCATCAGCGAACACCTCTCCTGCGAGGACTGCGGCATCAGCATCTCCCCGCCCGAACCCCGCAACTTCTCGTTCAACAGCCCCTACGGCGCGTGCCCCGTGTGCAGCGGCATCGGTTCGCTTCAGGTCATGGACCCCGCGAAGGTCGTCGAAGACGAGACGGCCACGCTCCGTCATGGAGCTGTACCGGCGTGGCGGCGCGGTGCTCACCGCCTCATCATCTACTACAACCACATGCTGAAGTGCATCGCGGCGCATTACGGCGTCCCGCGGATGATGGACACGCCCTGGCGCGATCTCCCGGATCACGTCCGGCACGTGCTGCTGTACGGTTCCGGCGACGAGATCATCGACTTCAGTTTCTACATGCGCGGCAAACGGCACGAGATGAAGAAGCCCTTCGAGGGCATCCTCGCCAACCTCCAGCGCCGCAGTCAGGACTCCGAATACGAGAGCGTCCGCGACCGCCTGATGGAGCTTACCATGCGGAAGACCTGCCCCGCCTGCCACGGAGCCCGCCTCAACCCCGAAAGTCTGGCCGTCGAGATCGGCGGGGCCAGCATCTACGACTTCAACTGCAAAAGCGTGTCCGCCGCGCTCGATTTCCTCGCCAAGCTCAAGCTCACCGCCGTGCAGGACAAGATCGCCGCGGAGCTCCTGAAGGAGATACGCAGCCGCCTCACGTTCCTGAAGAACGTCGGCCTCGGCTATCTCTCCCTCTCGCGCGAATCCGGCACGCTTTCCGGCGGCGAGGCCCAGCGCATCCGCCTGGCCACCCAGCTCGGCTGCGGCCTCGTCGGCGTGATCTACATCCTCGACGAACCCAGCATCGGCCTGCATCAGCGCGACAATTCCAAGCTCCTCGCCACGCTCAAAAACCTCCGCGACATCGGCAATACCGTCGTCGTCGTCGAGCACGACCCCGAGACCATCATGAGCGCCGATTTCGTGATCGACCTCGGACCCGCCGCCGGCGTCCACGGCGGCGAGATCGTCGCGGCGTGCCCTCCCTCCGAACTCGTGAAGCAGCCCCGTTCCCTCACCGGCAAATTCCTCTCCGGCGAGGAGACTATCCCCGTTCCCGAACACCGTCTCGCCGGCTCCGGCAAATACCTCGAGATCCTAGGCGCGAAGCACAACAACCTCAAAAACATCGACGTGAAGATCCCCCTCGGCGTCTTCACCTGCGTGACAGGCGTCTCCGGCTCCGGCAAGTCCTCGCTCGTGAACGGCATCCTGCGTCACGCGCTGTAACACCGCTTCGAGCTCGCCGACGCGGGCGAAGTCGGGGCGCATAAGGAAATCCGCGGCCTCGAGTTCATCGACAAGGCGATCATGATCGACCAGACCCCGATCGGCCGCACGCCGCGTTCCAACCCCGCCACCTACACAGGCTTCTTCGCCGCCATCCGCAATCTCTTCGCCTCGCTCCCCGAATCCAAGGTCCGCGGCTACGGTCCCGGCAGATTCAGCTTCAACGTGAAGGGCGGACGCTGCGAGGACTGCCAGGGCGACGGCATCCGCCGCATCGAAATGCAGTTCCTGCCGGACGTGTACGTGGAGTGCCCCGT
>JAFYBD010000017.1 GCA_017540385.1 Lentisphaeria bacterium | reverse complement strand
CGCTCGCACAGGAGGGCCTGCCCGTGGACGATCCCGTCCGGATGTACTTAAAGGAGATCGGCGCGATCCCGCTGCTCGACGCGGACCGGGAGACGGCACTCGCGCGGCGCATGGTCGAGGGCGACGATCAGGCGAAGAACGACCTCGTGGAGGCCAACCTGCGCCTCGTCGTGTCCATCGCGAAGCGGTACGTCGGCAAGGGGATGTTCTTCCTCGATCTGATCCAGGAGGGCAACCTCGGCCTGATGAAGGCGGCGGAAAAGTTCGACTATTCGAAGGGATACAAGTTCTCCACCTACGCGACGTGGTGGATCCGGCAGGCCATCAGCCGCGCCATCGCCGATCAGAGCCGCACGATCCGCATCCCCGTGCACATGGTCGAGACGATCCACAAGGTCTCCCGCAGCCAGCGCGAGCTGCTCCAGAAGTACGGACGCGAGGCGACGACCGAGGAGGTCGCGGCGGATATCGGCATGTCGCCGGAGAAGGTGCGGGAGATCATGAAGATCTCGCAGGATCCCGTGTCGCTCGAGACCCCGATCGGGGAGGCGGACGACAGCCACCTCGGCGACTTCATCCCCGACGACGACAACCCGACCCCCGAGGACGCGGCGTCCTACCAGCTCCTCCGCGAACAGCTCAACGAGGTCCTGCATACGCTCAGCCCGCGCGAGGAAAAGGTTCTGAAGCTCCGCTTCGGTCTCGAGGACGGACGGACCCGCACGCTCGAGGAGGTCGGACAGGAGTTCCAGATCACGCGGGAGCGCATCCGTCAGATCGAAGCGAAGGCGCTGCGCAAGATCCGCCATCCCAGCCGTTCGAAGCGGCTGAAGGACTTTCTGGAATGAGGGCAAAGACCTCCAAAAATTGGATGGATTGAATATTTCAGAGGGAAAGGATTTGGTCATGCTGCCGAAAAAATCGAGCAAGCATCCAAATCTGTAAACGCGGATTTGTGCGAGACTGTCAAATCGAAATCCGGCAATCCGACGAAATATAACGAAAAAAGCGTTTGTTCACAGAAAAGTCGCACAAAAACTTCTTGACACGCGGCCCGTTTTCGTGTACAATACAGTAAGTATAGAAGGGCACCTTGCGCATTTCTGCGCAGAAGAACCATTTCGAGGAGGATTCCCATGAAGAAACTGATTTCCCTCGCTCTCGCGGCCATCCTGCTGCTCGGCGTTTTCGCCGGGTGCAAGCGCGTCAATATGGACGAGGACGTCGAGGCGGCCGATACCGAAGCGACCTCCCGTATCGCCCAGACGCTCACACTCTGGCTCCCGACCGACGGCGCGACCGAAGAGGATGAAGAAGCCGTTTCCGCGGCGATCAACCGCCTGACCCAGGCCAAGTACGACACGGCGATCGAACTCAAGCTCATCCCGCGCGATCAGTACGCGGACGCCGTCGACGCCCGTCTGACCGAGATCACCACCAAGATCGAGGAAGAGGAAGCGGCAGCCGAACAGCGCAGAAAAGAGCTGAAGGAACTCAAGGCGCAGGGCATCGAGGTCGCCGAGGAACCCGAGGAAGAAGAGGAAACCAAGCCCGAGGAAGAGGAAACCATCGTCAACGAGCTCGGCATCACGATCACCAAGTATCCCGAGGTCGGCGAGAAGCAGTTCGATATTTTCCTCATCACGAGCTACAAGCAGTACATGGACTACATCGAAAACGAGATGATCCAGCAGCTTGACGGCGAGCTCTCCGGGACCTCCAAGCTCATGAAGACCTACATCTACCCGACGTATCTCGAGCTCGCGAACGTCCAGGGTACCTACGCCATCCCGAACAACCATCCGGTCGGCGAGTATCAGTACCTGCTCGTCAACAAGGAACTGGTCGATCAGTATGACTACGACCCGGATTCCCTCTCCTCCGTGCTGAAGTGCCAGGCCTTCATCGAAGACATCGGCAACCAGCATCTCGACGGCGTGATCCCGCTCCTCGGCGAAGTCGAAGCGGCGAACATGCACTACTTCGGGATCAACGAAGACAAGAACGAGTGGTCCATCATCGGCAACCAGGTCACCAACTCCATGATGTACTCCAGCCCCTGCATCCCGAAGTCCGTCTTCTCCACCAACGTGTACATCAACACGGTCGGCATGATGAAGAAGCTGAAGGAGCTCGGCTACGTGGGCGACGGCACCCTGAAGGAAGGCCAGAAGTTCGCGGTCGGCGTCATCTCCGGCGACCCGTCCGTCAAGGCGCAGTATGAGGACGAATACTACGTCCGCACCTACGCGAAGCCCATGATGAAGGAAGAGGACGTCTTCGGCGCGATGTTTGCCGTCAGCTCCTATTCCAAGTCCCTCGCCCGTTCGATGGAAATCATCACCTACCTGAACACCAGCACCGATCTCCGCACCGTTCTCCAGTACGGCGCGCAGGGTGTGCACTGGGACTACACCTCCGAAGACGACCACGACACCATCAAGATCCTCAAGGACAGCTACAAGATGCGTCTCACCGACACCGGCAACGTCTACATGACCTACCCGGGACCGGGCAGACCGATGAGCGACTGGGATGCGGGCAAGCAGATGAACCTCGACATGATCTCCGACCCGTTCATGAAATTCCCGGGCGTCCTGACCGAAAACAACGAGGATCTGCTCAAACAGCTCGCGGAAGTCTCCAAGGAATACAAGGCAAGACTCGACGCGCTGCCGTCCGAGGGATATGAGGATGCCATCACCGAGATCAAGAAGGAAATCAAGAACGACGAATTCCTGAAGGGCCTGCTCGACAACTCGGGCGAGAATCCCAACTCCATTCTCCAGTTCTACAACGACTGGCACGACGAGAACTATCCGAGCTGATCGGACGCAGAACACATGACAATCGAAGGGAGGAACTTTCTGATCGAAGGTTCCTCCCTTTTCATCCAAAACAAACGGAATTCGGAAATACAGGAGGCGACCATGAAAATCGGCGTTGTGGGATGCGGCAACATCAGCGGCATCTATCTGGTAAACATCGGATCGAAGTTCAAGAACATCCAAATCGCCGGCATCTGCGACCTGATCCGGGAAAGAGCGGAGGGCCGCTCGAAGGAATTCGGCGGGCTGAGGATCTACCGCGACATGTATGAGATCTTCGCGGATCCCGCGGTGGACATCGTCCTCAACATCACGCGTCCGAACGACCACTACGGCGTGACGAAGGCCGCGCTGCTCGCGGGGAAGAACGTCTATTCGGAGAAGCCGCTCGCGACGAACATGGAGGACGCACGGGAGCT
>JAFYBD010000161.1 GCA_017540385.1 Lentisphaeria bacterium | reverse complement strand
ATTGAAGGGTATCTCTAAAAATTCGATCGGATGGATTTTCAGCGAATGGGCAAAAAGACCAATGCAGGAAGATTTGAGCGTGGCTACCTGAAGGTAACCACCGAAAAGCTTACCCGTTGGACTTTGTTCAGACGCGAAAAGCCGCCGAAAACAAATTTTTAGAGATGCCCTGAATTGATCCGCGCCGGACCGACTTCCCCGCGTCCGGCACAGCACAGGCGGCGTCCGCGCACCATCATCGGCGCCGCCGCACCCCCTGCGGACGGTCTTCCGCCCCGCGGGGGGTTTCTTTCCAAGGAGACCGTACATGCCGGAAACACACGCTCAAATCTTCCCGATCCGCATCGACTGGGGCGACCTCGACCTGCTCGGACACGTGAACAACATCGCGATCTCGCGGTATTTTCAGGCCGCCCGCGTGGAATACTGCGCGCATATCGGGATGAAGGTGTTCCCGGGCATGCCCACGGGCCCGATCCTCGCCGCGTCGCGCATCCAGTTCACCGCCCAGCTTTTCTTCCCCGGCGAGGTGCGCGTATTCACACGCGTGAAGAAGGCCGGCCGCACCAGCGTCGTACTGGAACACGCCCTGCTCGATGCGCACGGCACGCTCGCGGCGTTCGGCGAAGACGTGGTGGTCCGGTTCGATTTTAAGGCGAAAACGAAGATCCCGCTCGGGGACGAGGTCACGGCTGCGATGGCCGCCTACGAAGGCACGCTCGACGACGCGTTTCCGCCGGTTCCAGCCCAGCCGGGCGCGTGAACCGCCCGTTCAAGCTCAATAAAGGGGAGACATGTCTCCGCGCGTCGCACCGCGCGGGCGCGGCTCAGTCGTCCTCCGCTTCGTCCTCGTCGAGGATTTCACCGAGGGCGTCGATCATATCCTCCACGGTCAACGGCGGTTCCCGGAAGAGTTCCGCCGTGCGGTAGAGTTCGTCCCTCTTCTCTGCGGGGAGACCGGAGGCGCGGTCGAATCTGTTCCGCAGGGCGTCCGGCTTCACGCCGTAGAAAAGCGCACGGACGAACAGGAATTCGCGGAACTCGGGGGAAAGTTTCTGCAGCTGCGGGCTGTTGATGAGCGTCACGACGATCGCGTCCTCACCCTCCTCGCGGCGGATGTCGCTCCATTTCAGGCGCTGCGTGATGCTGCCGTTTCGGTTCACGATCCGCAGGCGGAACGTGCCGTCGGAGATGTCCTCCAGGCGGCTGTCCGGGTTGGATTTCGGGAAGAGGACCATGCCCTTCAGCGCGGCCAGGTTCGAAGTCAGATACGGCAGCAGGGCCGACTGGTTCAGGACCAGGAACCTGCGGGCGTCGATGCAATCCTTCCTCAGTTCCTCGTCTGTGAACCCCGGATCGGCCAGCAGGGCGTTCAGGCCGCGGATGAGGACCGGGCGTTCGGATTCGTTCGCGATCGCGCCGTTCAGCTGCGACAGGATGCGTTTCGCCTCCTTCTGTGCGAGGCTCCCTGCGGAATTCTGCGGGATGCTCCGCGCAGGCTTCACCACGGTCCCCGGCGTCCCGGCGGGGTCGTCCGCTGTCGCGCCGGTCTGTTCGGCCGGATTCGGAGTCGCGGGCTCGTCGGTCGCGGGTTCGTCCCCGACGGAACTCGTCAGCGACTTGTCGACCAGCAGAGCCGCGAGCTTGGCATAATACGCCTCGATGGTCTTCAGCTGTTCGGGCTGGAGGAGGTGTTCCTTCAGGGAAGCGTCGAGCGTCTTCAGCTCGTCGATCTGCTTCTTCACGGTCTCGCACAGATCGGCGACAGCGAAGAAATCCATCTCCTCGGCCTCGGCGGGGTCAAACGCCCCCGCGCGGTCCAGCAGGGAATTCCGCAGCATCAGCACGCGGTTGGTCGTCTGGTCCGGGTCAAGCCGCGCGTGAAGCGACTGCAGCAGCTTCACGGATTCCGCCGGGGCGAGATGCCCGGCCTCAGCCACGAACGCCTCGACGCGCTTCAAATCGGGTTCGCTCCCCGAAAATTCCTTCTGGATCGTCTGCCATTTGGCGAGGAAATACGCCTCGTCGCGGACTTCGGCGGGTTCGGTCCTGGTCGGCCCGGTGACGTTCCCCGGCGACGGGTCCTGCCGCGAGGACGGCGGCTCCTGCGGCCCGGCAGGGGGACGATTCGCCCCGCTTCGCGCGAAATAAACGGCTCCGCCCGCGATCAGGGCGAGGACGAGCAGGCTGCCCAGGACCATGCCGACGACGGCGGGGAACGGAAGCGCCTTTTTCCCGGAATCGTCTTTCACGCGGCCGCGGTGCGCCCCTGCACCCGCTCCCGATTCGATGGAATCGCGGATGGCCTGAAGCTCGGACACGACGTCCTCCCAGCAGGCGGGACGGTTCTCCGGGTCCTTCTCCATGAGCGCGTCCACGAGGTCGGAGAGCCGGCGCGGGATGTTCGGATTGAGCTCGGACAACGGCGTCTGTATCTCGGTCAGCTGCATCGCGCAGACCTTCATGGGGTCAGCGTCGATGAACGGCTCGTGCCCGACGAGGATGTGGTACGCCGTCGCGCCGAACGAATACATGTCGGACTTGAAGCCGGGGACGTTCTTGTCGCCGTTGATGATCTCCGGCGGCGCGTAGGCCGGCGTCGCGCGGATGTCCTCCTCGGCGAGTTCCGGGTCCTTCGCGCGCCGCGCCAGGCCGAAATCCGCCAGCTTCACCTTGCCGTTCAGGCGCATGATGATGTTTTCCGGCTTGATGTCCCCGTGGCTGAGCTGGTTGCGGGACCAGGCGTAGGCGAGCGCGTTCGCCACGGAGAGGAATACGTCCAGCGCCTGCGGCACGTTCAGCGGCCCCACGTTCTTCAGCACCAGTTCCAGGTTCTCCCCGGTGATCTTTTCCATCACGAAATAATAGATGCCGTCCTCGGTCACCCCCGCGTCGTACGCCTGGACGACGTTCGGGTGCGACAAACTGGCCGCCGCGCGCGCTTCGCGGAAGAACCGTTCCACGTAGACTTCGTCGCTCGCGCTGTCGTCGGACAGGATCTTGATCGCCACCTCGCGGTCGAGGTTGGTCTGCCGCGCCTGGTACACGATCCCCATCGCGCCGCGCCCCAGTTCCTCCTCGATCTCGAATCCGGCCACGATCTCCCCCGGGCGCAGGTCGCGCCGCAACGGGATGTCGCCGCCGCATTTCCTGCACCGGTACGCCACGGACCCGTCGTCGCGGGTTTCGTGCGTCGTGGGCTCGAGCTGCTGGCAATGTGGACAGAAAAGCATGGATCGTGTTCCGGTTGGTCGGGGGACGTTCCGCCGGGCGGAAATCGCCTGTCCGGCGGGGTGGCAACGGTAACAAAATGAACTCTAATATACTTCTCCGCCCCGGAAACTTCAACCGCTTTCGGCCATTTTTCCCGCTTTTCCCCGCATTTTCCGCTTCCCGCGCTTGTTTTTTCCGGCTTCCATACTATATTTTGATGACAGGCGCATCCCCGCGCCGCGCCGAACCGACCGCAACGACAACCATCTCAGACCATGCTGCAATTCGTCCCGAAGAAAATCGTGATCCCGCCGTCCATCGCCGCCGGCGGCGATGGACGGCGGGATCACGATTTTCTTCGGGACGAATTGCAGCATGGTCTGAGATGGTTGTCGTT
>JAFYBD010000160.1 GCA_017540385.1 Lentisphaeria bacterium | reverse complement strand
GGACGAGCTGCGCGACCTCGCCCGGGGTGCGTCCCTCGAGACACTGGAAGAGCGCGCTGTGTTCGCTGTCGACCGGGAGGATGCGTGCGCCGTGCGCCTTCGCCTCCGCCGTGACCAGGCGCCCCGCCATGACCATGACTTCCTTGCTGGCCAGCGCGATCGTCTTCTTCGCGCGGATGGCGGACAGCGTCGGGAAGAGCCCGCCGGTGCCCACGATGGCGCACAGCACGGTCGTGATGCCGGGGGCGGCGACCGCTTCGCAGAGGGCGTCGCGGCCGGTGATGACGCGGGTCCCGGACGGAACTTCCGATTTGAGGTCGTCGATATGGGAAGCGTCGTCCAGACACACGCAGGCCGGACGGAATTCCCGGGCCTGTTCGGCGAGGAGCCGCCAGTTCGTCCCGGCGGCCAGCAGCGACACTTGGATGCGGTCCGGGAGGGCCCGGGCGACCGCGAGGGCGCTTTTGCCGATGGACCCGGTGGAACCGAGCAGCGCGAGGGAACAGGCGTTCATCGGTCGGCCTCCGCGTTCGGATTCGAGGTCACGGCGTATTCCCACGGATGCGAGAGCAGGAACGTCGCCGGGCCGTCGTTTTCGAGCGAGACGAGCATGTCCGCGCCGAACCGCCCGGTGGCGACCTTCGCCACGCCCTCGGCCTTCATGCGGCCCACGAAATATTCATACAGGGTTTCGGCCTCCGCGGGGTCTCCGGCGGCGTCGAATCCCGGCCGGCGGCCTTTGCGGCAGTCTGCGTAGAGCGTGAACTGCGACACGACGAGCGCTTCACCGCCAAGTTCCAGCAGCGAACGGTTCATCTTTCCCTCGTCGTCCTCGAAGATGCGGAGTCCGGCGGCCTTTTTCGCGAGCCAGTCGGCATCGGCGGGCGAATCGCCGCGCGTGATGCCGATGAAGAGCAGGATGCCGTGCCCGATCTCGCCGACGGTCTCCCCGGCCACGGTCACGGACGCCTTGCGGACCCGCTGAAGCAGCAATCTCATCCCGGCACCGCTCAGATCTTCGCCAGAGCCTGTTCGAAATCGGCCTTGATGTCGTCGATGTTCTCGATGCCGACGCTGAGGCGGATGAGGTCCGGGGGCACGCCAGCAGCTGCGAGCTGTTCGTCGGAGAGCTGCCGGTGGGTCATGCTGGCCGGATGCAGCACCATGGTGCGGACGTCAGCCACGTGGACCACGATGCTCGCGAGCTTCAGCGAGTCGATCGCGCGCACACTGGCCTCCTTGCCGCCGACCGCGCCGAAGCACAGCACGCCGCTCGCGGCCCGCAGATACTTCTTGCAGCGTTCATGCTCGGGGCTGTCCTCGAGTCCGGGGTAGTTGACCCACGCGACTTTCGGATGCGCCTGCAGGAATTTCGCCATTTCGAGCGCGTTGGAGCTGTGGCGGTCCATGCGCAGGTGGAGCGTCTGCATGCCGAGGCTGATGAGGAACGCGTTCATCGGCGGCAGGATCGCCCCCGTGTCGCGCACCCACTGCACGCGGAGCTTGGTGGAGAACGGCGCGGCGGGGAAGTCGCGCGTGTAAACGAGCCCGTGATAGCTTTCGTCAGGCTCGGTGAATTCGGGGAAGTTGCCGTTCGACCAGTTGAAGTCGCCCTTCTCCACGATGATGCCGCCGATGCTGGTCTGGTGGCCGTCCAGGTACTTCGTGGCGGAGTGCGTCACGATGTCCGCGCCGAAATCGAACGGACGGCAGAGGTACGGCGTGGCGAACGTATTGTCGACGATCAGCGGCACGCCCAGGCGTTTCGCCGCTTCGGAGTAGGCTTCGAAATTCAGCACGCAGACGCTCGGGTTCGTGAGCGTCTCGGCGAAGAGCGCGCGGGTGTTCGGTTTCGCCGCGGCGACGATCTCGTCCGCCGTCGCGTCGTGCGGCACCATCGTCACTTCCACGCCCATGCGCTTCAGGGTCATCGTGAAGAGCGTCACCGTGCCGCCGTAGAGCGCCGCGCTGGCCAGCACGTGCCCGCCGCAGGGACAGACGTTCATGATCGCGAGCATGTTCGCGGTCTGGCCGGCGGTCACCCCCACCGCAGCCACGCCCCCCTCCATTTCGGCGATCTTGGTCTCGAGCGCCGCAACGGTCGGATTCGCCAGGCGCGAATAGAAGAACCCGTCGGATTTCAGGTCGAAGAGGTCGGCCACGCTCTGCGCGTCGCTGTATTTGTAGGCCGTGCTCTGGAAGATCGGCAGCTGGCACGTTTCGCCGTTCTTCGGCGTCCAGCCGCAATGCACCGCCTGAGTCTCGGGTTTCCAGTTCTTGTCGTTCATAGTGTTCGCTCCTTGCTGCTTTCCGGTATTTTACGTTAATAATAAAAAATTATCCCATACAATACCATGTCTCATCCCTTTTTTCAACTCAAATCCGCCCTTTCTTCCCGTTTTTTCGCAAAAAAGAAGCCCCCGGCCGTTTTCTTCGACCGAGGGCAAGCTGCGCTTGCATTGTCGTAGTGCCGTGCTTCGCGACGGCACACACTAACGTATGCCTGACTGTGTTTTGCTACGCGAAAGCACGTGTTTTCGCTCGCGCAGGGTTGATCACGCGTCGGGGAACTTCAGGTCGGGCTTGCGCGCGGCGGTCGTCTCGTCGAGGCGCCGGACCGGGGTGGTGACCGGCGCGGCGTGCAGCGATTCGGGGTCGTTTTCGGCGGCGTCGGCGATGGCCTTCATGGCCTCGATGAACGCGTCGAGCGTTTCCTTCGACTCCGTCTCGGTCGGCTCGATCATGATGGCCTCCGGGACGATCAGCGGGAAGTAGATCGTGGGCGGATGGAATCCGCGGTCGATGAGGCCCTTGGCGATGTCGAGCGTGTGGACGCCCTTGCTGTCGAGCTGGCGTTTGCCGGAGAGCACGCACTCGTGCATGCACGGGCGCTTGTACTTCCGGTCGTAATACGCCTCCAGCTGCGACGCCACGTAGTTCGCGTTCAGCACGGCGTTCTCGCTGACCCGCACAAGCCCCTCGCGACCGAGCGTGAGCAGGTAGGCGTAGGCGCGCAGGATCACGCCGAAATTGCCGTAGAACGGCGCGATGTAGCCGATGGACTCGGGATAATTGTACTCGAGGCAGCAGATGCCGTCCGAACGCCGGATCACGCGCGAGGTCGGCAGGTACGGCACCAGGCTGATCGAGACTCCGACCGGGCCCGCGCCGGGACCGCCTCCGCCGTGGGGCGTGGAGAACGTCTTGTGCAGGTTCACGTGCATCACGTCGAACCCGATGTCGCCGGGCCGGACGCGGCCGACGATGGCGTTGAAGTTCGCGCCGTCGCAGTAGCAGAGGCCGCCCGCCTGATGCACGAGCTTGCAGATTTCGGAGACGTTCGGGTCGAAGAGTCCGAGGGTGTTCGGGCAGGTCAGCATGATCCCGGCCACTTCGGGCGACAGCATCGCCTTCAGGGCGTTCAGGTCCACGTTGCCGTCCGAATCGCTCGGGACGACCCGGGTGGTGAATCCGGCCACGGTCGCGCTGGCGGGGTTGGTGCCATGCGCGGCGTCGGGGATCAGCATGTACTTGCGGGCGGTGTCGCGGCGGGCGCGGTGATAGGCCGCGATCAGCATGCAGCCGGTGAGTTCGCCGTGCGCGCCGGCCATGGGCTGCATGGTCACCTGGGAGAACCCGAGCAGTTCGGCGAGCATGCGTTCCGTCTCGTACAGCACGATCAGCGCGCCCTGTACGAGCACGCCGCCTCCGCGCAGCTGGGGCAGCAGCGGATGCAGGTCGGCGAATCCGGGCAGACGGACCACTTTCTCGTGGAACTTCGGATTGTATTTCATGGTGCAGGAGCCGAGCGGGTAGAAATTCGCGTCGACGCTCATATTCATCCTGCTGAGGCCGGTGAAATGCCGCACGACCTCGAGTTCGGAGGCTTCCGGGAGCTTCGCTGGCTCCGTCCTGCGGAGCGAAGCGGGGACTGCGGAAGCGGCGGGCACGTCGCACTTCGGGAGGACGACGCCGGAACGTCCGGCACGGCCGGTTTCATAAATGAGCTTCATATCAGCGCCTCCATCGCGTTTGCGAGCGCCCTGATCTCCTCGCGGGTGCGTTTTTCGGTCACGGCCACGAGGATCTGGTTCTTGCGTTCAGGGTAGTAGCGTCCGAGCGGGAACCCTGCGGCGAAGCCCTTGTCGATGAGCTTGCCGATGAGCTCCGCGCCGTCCAGCGGGGTCTCAATCACGAATTCGTTGAAGAACGCGCCGGATCCGACCGCCTTCACGCCGGGGATCGCGAGCAGCTGTTCCCGTGCGTAAACGGCCTTCGACATGCACAGTTCGCCGACCTGGCGGAACCCGGTCCTGCCGCAGAGCGACAGGTAGATCAGGGCGTTCAGCGCGCACAGGCTCTCGTTCGAGCAGATATTGCTGGTGGCGTGTTCGCGGCGGATGTGCTGTTCGCGGGTCTGGAGCGTGAGCACGTAGCCGGTGCGCCCCTCGAGGTCGGTGGTGCGGCCGACCACGCGGCCGGGCATCTTCCGTATGTATTTGGCCTTCACGGCCATGAATCCGAGGTACGGGCCGCCGAAACTGAGCGGGATGCCCAGGCTCTGACCCTCGCCGGTCACGATGTCGAATCCCATTTCGCCGGGAGTCTTCAGGCAGCCGAGCGCGACGGGATACGCGGAGCAGACGGCGAGCGCGCCTTTCGCCTGTGCGGCGGCGGCCAGTCCGGACAGCTCCTCGACTTCGCCGAAGAAGTTCGGATACTGCACGATCACGCAGGCCGTGCTGTCGGTGATCGCCGCGACGACCGCGTCGAGGTTGGAATCCGTCCCGGATCCGTCGGGTATCTCGATGCGTTCGAGGTCGAGGTTCCGGCAGTAGCACTCGATCATGCGCCGGAAGATCAGGGAGACGGCCGCGGAGATCAGGACCTGGCGCCGACCGGTGATGTGGGCGGCCATCATCATGGCCTCGAAGAGCGCGGTGCCGCCGTCGTACAGACTGGCGTTCGACACCTCCATGCCGGTCAGACGGCAGATGGCGGTCTGGTATTCGTAGATGGCCTGCAGGGTCCCCTGCGAGGCTTCGGGCTGGTACGGCGTGTAGGCGGTGTAGAATTCGCCGCGGGAAGCGATGGCGTCTGCCGCCGCCGGGATGATGTGGTCGTAGTAGCCGCCGCCCACGAAATTGATGAGGTGCGTGGCGTTCTTCTCCGCGAGGGAGGAGAGGTAGGACATGACCTCGAATTCGGACTTGCCCCCGGGGATCCCGTCGAGCGACGGCGCGGGGAAGTTGACCCCGGCGCGCGCCCACATGTCCCCGATGGACTCGAAACCGGCCGCGGCGAGCATTTCTGCGCGGTCGGCGTCGGTGTTCGGGATGTAAGGCATCGGAAATGGCCTTTCTGGTTGACCGGCGGCAAATGCGCCGGATTCTCGGAAAACTCGGTCAGAGGGATTCGACGTACTTCGCGTACGCGGCCTCGTCCATGAGGCCCGCGACGGCGTCCTTCTTCACGCCTGCGATGGTGCAGATCCAGGTGTTCTCGGGATCGGCGTTCAGCGCGCCCGGGTCGGCTTCGAGGTCGGAATTGCCCTCGCCGACGGTCCCGGCCACCGGGGAATAAACGTCGGACACGGCCTTCACGGATTCGACCGTGCAGAGCACGTCGCCGGGTTCGACCGCCTTGCCGGGCGCGGGGATTTCGACGTAGGTGATGTCGCCGAGAGAGTCGGCGGCGTACTTGGAGATGCCGAGTTTGGCGGTGTCGCCGTCAAGTTCGATCCATTCGTGGGATTCCGCGTAAAATTTCGCCATGGGTTCCTCCTGTTGGGGATGGTTGTGGTATGAAAATGTTATCAGGTGATTACTTCTTCGGGTTGGCCGTGCCGTGCGTCCAGAAAGGCAGCGGGGCCAGGCGCGCCTTCACGGTCGCCCGGTGCAGCTCCACGTCGAATTCGGCGTCTTCGGGGATCTCCCTGCTCGCGTCGAGGTAGGCCATCGCGACCGCGCAGCCCAGCGACGGCGCGAACGTGCCGGACGTGATCGTGCCGACCTGTTCGCCCTTGTAAAGCAGCGGGGTCCCGGTATGGGCGGCGCGGCGTCCCTCCAGCACGATGCCGCGGAGGTGTTTCTTCGGCGGGTTGCTGCGGAGCGCTTCCGAGCCGACGAAAAACCGTTTGACGGTGTCGAGTTTGAGGAGCGCGCCGAATCCGGCTTCGACGGGGGTCGTGTTCTCGTCCATCTCGTCGCCGTACAGCGGATAGCCCATCTCCAGCCGGAGCGTGTCGCGCGCGCCGAGTCCGGCGGGTTTGACTCCCGTGCACGCCAGCAGTTTCCGCCACACTTCGACCGCGCGGTCGGCATCGAAATACAGCTCGAATCCGAGTTCGCCGGTATATCCTGTGCGGCTGATCGTCATAGGCAGGCCGAAGAGCTCGAACGACGCCCAGTGGTAGTATTTCGGCAGGGAGGCCGCGTCGATCCCGAGCGAGACGAGCACGTCGGCGGATTCGGGCCCCTGCAGGTCGAATTTCGCCGTACGGTCGGACATGTTTTCCATCGCGAAGACCGAGGGCACGCGCTGCCGGAGCGTCGCGAAATCCACGTCGATCCGCGCCGCGTTCACGACGATCAGGAAATTCTCGTCCCCCATCCGGTACACGATCAGGTCGTCGATCACACCGCCCTGCTCGTTCAGCAGGAAATTGTACCGGCACGACCCGACTTTCTGGTCGGCGACCGAACGCGCCAGAGCCTGGTCGAGCACGTCGGCCACGCCGACTCCGCGGACCGAAAATTCGCCCATGTGGCAGATGTCAAAGAGGGAAACGTGTTCCCGCGTGTGACGGTGTTCGGCGAGGATGCCTTCCTTGTATTGCACCGGCATGTACCAGCCGGCGAACGGCACCATGCGGGCCCCGAGCGAAACATGCTCGTCGGCGAGCGGCGTTTTCAGGAGCGTCTCATCCATGAGGCAGGGACCTTTCTGCATTTCCGGCCATGCCGGGAAACTGCGCTGTGAAGGGAATGTGTTTGCAAAAAAGTTCAGTTAATAATATAGATTGAAACCGGGCCGAAATCAAGACCGGGCGCGAAGATTTCACCATTTTTCGGAGGCTTTCGCCGTGCGGACAAGCGGCGGAGAAGGAAAACCGCCGATCGTTTTTTCAGAGACGCCCTTGATATTTCTGGCTTACGACAGTATATTTAAGGGAAAAGAAAAATGCCCGGAAACGACGGCCATTTTCCCGGATCCGGACTCACAAGCACTCCCGAAAGGACACCGAACCATGCCACAGGGCTATTATGAAGTCGGCAGTGGCGAAAGCTACGACAACCAGACCGTAAACAACCTGACCGTACTGATCCTGGAAGGCGGAAAGGCCAGCAACACCACCCTCAACGCCGGCGGCGAGATGGACGTCTACTCCACAGCCGTCGCGAACATCGTCACGGTCAATTCCGGGGGCTCTCTCCTACTTCACTGGGGAGCCAACGCCAACAATGCCACCGTCAATTCCGGCGGTCGCGTCTTCGTTTCCGCCGGGTGCTCGATGAACAAAGCCACCGTCAATTCCGGCGGCGTATTCGATGTTTTCAGCGGAGGAACGGCGACCGGTCTCACCGTCCAGTCGGGGGGAAGCCTGTGGGTTGAGATTCTTCCGGGCACGTACGCGAAAGGATCGGTCAACGGTTATGCGTTCGAAATGAACAGCGGACGCATCAGCGGCTACACCATCTTCGGCGGCTGCGGCCTCAACGTCTACAACGGCGGCACAGTCACCAATACCGTCGTCGCCTCCCGCGGCACCCTGAATACGGACTCCGGCGGCACGGCATACGGCACTACGGTCAATTCCGGCGGGAGTTTCTATATGTACGGGGGCATCGCCAGCAGCACCACACTGAACTCCCGCGCGAAAATGCTCCTCTACTACGACGGGACAGCGATCGGGACCACGGTCAATTCCGGCGCGTACATGAGTCTCACAGGGGGCTCGGCGACGGGCATCGTGGAAAACGGCGGCTATGTGACCGACACGGACGCGAGGTTCGTCTCCTACGCTTCCAACACGATCAAGGGCCTGGCCCTGTCCGGGACGTCCGCCACGGTCCATTCCGGGACGACCGCGACCGGCGCCAGGGTCAACGACTCGGGCCTCTTCCATGTCCTCCGCGGCGGCATCGCGTCCGGCACCGAGGTCAATTCAGGCGGGTCCATGGTCGCATTTTCCAGTTCCACGGTCTACAAGACCACGGTCAACGACGGAGGTTATTTCCGGGTCGCGGTCGGCAGCAACACGGCGAACGACACCACGGTCAACTCCGGCGGCGTTTTCTACGTCAGCGGCACGGCAAACGGCGTCACGGTCAACTGCGGCAACGGCAGCGACGATGGCGGAGTCTGGGGTTTCTCCGGCGGCATCATAAGAGACGCCACGGTCAATCCCGACGGCTATCTCAGGTTTTCCGCCGGGTGTTCCGGCGTGGACATCGTGGAGAACGGCGGATACGTTTGGCTTCCCGGCGAATCGGACGACGACGAAGGACAGGCATATGTCACGTTCAAGCCCAATACGTTCTCCGGCGTCCAGCTGAACGGGAAATGGTGCACGCTCCACTCCGGGACGACGGCCAACGAAACCAAGGTCGGTTCCGAGGGCATTATGTGCATCTTTTCCCACGGGGTCGCGAACAACACTTCGGTCGGCGCGGGCGGCAAGCTCTGGATCTACGACGGCGGCCTGGCGGACGGCCTCGTCGTCGGTTCCGGAGCCGAGCTGAACGTCGGCGGGGGCGGCTGGATCACGGGCAGGATGACGTTCGAGGCCGGCGCGACCGTCGTTTCGGGGAACGACGGCCTCTGCGATTTCGATCTCAGGCAGACGACCCCCGGCGGGGCTACGCTCGTAAACAATCTGTCGGTCGTCCCGAAAACGTTCTATTATACGCTCACGATCGACGGGTCGCTCGCGAACGGCACGTACAAACTCGCCACCGGAGCCGCCGGATTCGACCAGACGGTCTGGGTGACGAACATCGCCGACGGCTGGCTCGGCTCGCTCACGGTCGGCGGCCCCGCGCGGAATTTCGAGGGGCACGGCTACTCGCTCAGTCTGGGCGCGGACGACGTGCTGTCCGTCACGGTCGGCGACGCCGTCCCCATGGGCACGAAGAGCGACGTCGACGGCAACGGCGTTTCCGACGTGATGTTCCAGTACACCGGCGGCGACAACCAGCTCGGATTCTGGATGAACGGCACCAACGCCTGGAAGGGCAATGGATTGCCGCACCCGGCCGAATGGGAAGTCCTCGGCGCGTACGACATGAATTCGAACGGCAAGGCGGACGCCGTGCTGGTCGGGAACGTGGTCGTGAGCGGCGTGAAGGGCGCGTACATCGGGTATTATGCCGATTCCGACGATCGGGATGCGAACTGGATCAACATCGGCTATCTCACGAACGAAAAAAACATCGACTGGAAAAACGCGATCGGCAACCTCACCGGGACGCCCGGCGCAAATTCCATCGTCTGGTACACACACGAACTCGGCGCGCTCGGCGCGTGGACCGACGGCACCGAGAACTGGGTCAGCATCGCGAGTGGATTCGATTCGAACTGGTCGCTCGTCGGTTGCGGCGACTTCAACGGCGACGGCAGGGATCAGGTCGTGATGTCCCTGAACAAAGGCGCGCAATACTACGCGGTCGGCATCGACGGCGTGTTCACGGATCTCGGCAACTCCGACAGCGGCTGGGAAATCCGCGCGATCGGAGACTTCTCCGGCGATGACAGGGATGACATCATCGCCTTCCACAAGGAAACCGGCATCGTGGCCAAATGGGCGGACGGCAACTCCGCGAACTGGTCCCAGGTCGGCCAGCTCGACGCGAAGGACTGGTTCGTCGTCGGCTGCGGCGATTACAACGGCGACGCGAAGGACGATCTGCTGGTGCGTCAGTATTCGACCGGCATGCTGGGTTACTACGCCTCAGGCGATACGACCCAGTGGACCGAACTCGGCCGCGGCGTCGACATGGACTGGACGGTCATCGCATAAAGCGCCGCACGCTCAAATTCCCTGAAACTCAGCGCCTCCGTCTCCTCGGGCCGGAGGCGTTTTTTTCCGTTTTACCGGGGAAGCTCTTGAAAAGTACGGTATATCTTGATATATTATATATCAATGCTTTTTCACGCGGCTGCGCGCGCCGGGACGACAATTCCCCTGTGCGACGAGGCCGCCGAACATGCGATCACCTACCTCTCACAAGGAGCCCCGTATATGGCAAAGAAAGAAATGAAGGAAACGCTCAAGCAGCTCTTCCTGCACCACCTGACCTGTTCCCTCGGCAAACGCCCCGAAAAAGCCGTGAACCTGGACCGTTATCACGCGCTGGCGCTCACGATCCGCGACCTCATGATGCGCGACTGGATCGCCACCCGCGACGAATACGAAGAGAAATTCCCCCGCACCGTGCATTATATCTCGCTCGAATTCCTGATCGGGCGCACGCTTGGAAACGCCATGGTGAACCTGGGCGTGGAGGAGGCCGCGACGGAAGCGATGGCCGAACTCGGATTCAAGATCGACGAGATCCGCGACGAGGAAGTCGACGCCGGACTCGGCAACGGCGGCCTCGGACGCCTTGCGGCGTGTTTCCTCGACTCCATGGCCACGCTGGAACTCCCCGCGTACGGCTACGGCATCCGCTACGACTACGGCATCTTCAAGCAGATCATCCAGAACGGCTACCAGGTCGAGGAGCCCGACAACTGGCTCAGCCGCGGCAATCCGTGGGAAATCCGCCGACCCGAGCTCGCCCGCGTGGTGCATTTCGGCGGCCATGTGGAGAAAGTCCCCGACGACACGAACCCCGACCGCCGCCGCTGGGTCGACACCCAGGACGTGAAGGCCATGCCCTACGACACCCCGATCCCCGGCTACCGCAACCACACCGTGAACACGCTGCGCCTGTGGTCCGCCGAGTCGCTCTACGGATTCAACCTCACGAAGTTCAACCAGGGCGACTACATCAGCGCGAACCTGGAGTCCAGCCTGGACCAGAACATCACGCGCGTGCTGTACCCGAACGACAACAACCACGAGGGCAAGGAACTCCGCCTGAAGCAGCAGTATTTCCTCGTGTCCGCTTCGCTCCAGGACATCTTCGGACGCGTGGAGTATTACGGCAGCGACCTCAACGACATCGACAAAAAGGTCGTGGTGCAGCTGAACGACACGCATCCGGCCCTCGCGATCCCGGAGATGATGCGCATCCTGCTCGACATGCACAATTACTCCTGGGGCAAGGCATGGGACATCACCACCCGCGTCTTCAACTACACGAACCACACGCTCATGTCCGAAGCGCTCGAACGCTGGTCCGTGCAGCTCTTCGAGAAGCTTCTGCCACGCCATCTGGAGATCATCTACCAGATCAATTTCATCTTCCTGCGCCAGGTCGCGACGCGTTACATCAACGACAACTGCCGCGTCGCCCGGATGTCCCTCATCCAAGAGCACCCTGAGAAGATGGTCCGCATGGCATACATGTGCGTCGCCACGGCGCACAGGGTGAACGGCGTGGCCGCGCTCCACACCGAACTGCTGAAGAGCGGACTCTTCCACGATTTCAGCGAGTTCTTCCCGGACAAGTTCGTGAACGTCACGAACGGCATCACGCCGCGCCGCTGGCTGAAGAAGGCCAACCCCGGCCTCTCACGCCTCATCGACGAACGCATCGGCGACGGCTGGCCGAAGGACCTGATGTGCCTCGAAAAACTCGTGAAGTTCGACTCCGACAAGGATTTCCTGAAGCAGCTCGCCGAGGTCAAGCGCGCCAACAAGCTCGTCCTCACGAAGTACATCTACGAGCACAACGGCGTGACCGTGAACCCCGATTCCATCTTCGACGTGCAGGTGAAACGCCTCCACGAGTACAAACGCCAGCTGCTGAACATCCTCCACGCGATCACGCTGTATCTCCAGCTGAAGGACAACCCGAAGGCCGACTTCGTCCCGCGCACGATCATCTTCGGCGCGAAATCCGCCCCGGGCTACTACATGGCCAAGCTCATCATCAAGCTCATCAACTCCGTGGCGGAGGTCGTCAACAACGACAAGTCCATCGGCGACAAGCTCAAGATCATCTTCCTCGCGAACTACCGCGTCTCCCTCGCCGAGAAGATCATCCCGGCCGCCGACCTCTCCGAACAGATCTCGCTCGCAGGCACCGAAGCCTCCGGCACCAGCAACATGAAGTTCGCGCTGAACGGCGCGCTCACGATCGGCACGCTCGACGGTGCGAACATCGAAATCCGCGACCACGTGGGCGCCGACAACATCTTCATCTTCGGCCTCAACGTCGACGAGGTCCGCGAGCTCCGCGAGCAGAGCTACCGCCCGCGCGAGTACGTGGCGCGTTCCCCGCTTCTGAAGCGCGCCCTCGAGCTCATCCGCAACAACTTCTTCTCGCCCGGCGAATTCGACATCTTCCGCCCGATCCTCGACAGTCTCGACTACGACAACTACATGTGCGCGGCCGACTTCGACTCCTACGCGGCGGTCCAGGCGCAGGTCGCCGAACTCTACCGCAACCCGGTCGAATGGCAGAAGAAATGCCTGCACAACATCGCGAAGATGGGGTATTTCTCCAGCGACCGTTCCATCCAGGAGTACGCCGAGAAGATCTGGGACGTGAAGCCCTGCCCGATCAACATCGCGAACAAGCACGGCTACAACCTCGCAGCCAGCCAGCTGGCCCAGGACAACTGACCGGATCGGGTCCCCCCCCATGAACTGGTACGACTCCGGCCCCTTCACCGTATTCGACCTCGAGACGACCGGCCTCAGCCCCGTGCGCGACCGGATCATCGAGATCGGTGCGGTCCGGGTCGAACTGGACGGCTCCGTCTCGCGGTTCCAGACGCTCGTGAACCCGGGCGTGCCGATTCATCCCCGCATTACCGCGATCACCGGCATCGACGACGACATGGTGGCCGACGCGCCGAGGTTCCGCGAAGCCGGATTCAAGTTCATGGACTTCGCCCGGAAATCGCGTCTGGTGGCGCACAACGCCCGGTTCGACCTGTCGTTCATGCAGGAGAGCCTCGCGCGCACCGGCATGGAGCTCATCCAGGGCGGCGCGTACGACAGCATCCCGATCTTCCGTCGCGCCTACCCCGGACTCTCCAGCTACAGCCTCGAATTCCTGCGGAATACGTTCCCGGTCCCCGACAATTTCCCCGGCCAGCCCCACCGCGCGGCCTACGACGCCGACGTGACGTTCTGGCTCTTCTCCATGGCCATGAACATCCTCTGCAAAGAGGAGGCATAAGGGAGGCAAAGCCTCCACTGCGGCAGTGCGCGGCTAACACTCGCGCACAAAAAACGCACACAAAAAGGCCTGTTCCATATCCCGGCGGAAGACCGGAAACGGAACAGGCCCGTCTATGAGGGAGAAAGCGGCGGCTTTCCCCTCGAAATATCGTACCGATATCAGTTCATCTCGGGCAGCGTGGCGAAACTCTTCGCGAGTTCCTCGTCGGTCGGGATATAGTCGCTCATCTCGCCGTCGTTGAACTTCTGATACGCGACCATATCGAAATACCCTGTGCCGGTCAGGCCGAACACGATCGTCTCCTCCTTGCCGGACTCGCGGCAGCGTTCCGCCTCGTCGATGGCGACGCGGATGGCGTGGCTGCTCTCGGGAGCGGGCAGGATGCCTTCGGTGCGGGCGAAGAGCCGTGCGGCTGCGAAGACCGAGGTCTGCTCCACGGAGACGGCTTCCATGAACCCGTCGTCGTACAGCTGGGACAGGATCGAGCTCATGCCGTGATAACGCAGGCCGCCTGCATGGTTGGCCGAGGGAATGAATCCGCAGCCGAGCGTGTACATCTTCGCCAGCGGGCAGATCCTGCCGGTGTCGCAGAAATCGTAGGCGTATTTGCCGCGGGTAAGGCTCGGGCAGGACGCGGGTTCGACCGCGATAACCTCATAATCGGCCTCTCCGCGGAGCTTCTCGCCCATGAACGGAGCTATAAGTCCGCCGAGGTTGGAACCGCCGCCTGCGCAGCCGATGATCATGTCGGGCTTGATGCCGTATTTGTCAAGTGCGGCCTTGGTCTCGAGACCGATGACAGACTGGTGCAGGAGCACCTGGTTCAGCACGGAGCCGAGCACGTAGCGGTAGCCGGGGTTGGTGACGGCGACTTCGACAGCTTCGGAAATCGCGCAGCCGAGCGAACCGGTCGTGCCGGGGAATTCGGCAAGAATCTTGCGGCCGACCTGGGTTTTGTCGGAAGGAGAGGGCGTGACGTCCGCGCCGTAGGTACGCATCACTTCACGGCGGAAGGGCTTCTGTTCGTAGGAAACCTTAACCATGAAAACCTTGCAGTCGAGACCGAGGTATGCGCAGGCCATCGAGAGAGCCGTGCCCCACTGGCCGGCGCCGGTTTCGGTTGTGACGCCCTTCAGGCCCTGCTTCTTTGCGTAGTAGGCCTGCGCGATCGCGGAATTCAGCTTGTGCGAGCCGGAGGTGTTGTTGCCTTCAAATTTGTAGTAAATCTTAGCCGGGGTCTGCAGCTTTTCTTCCAGGCAGTAAGCGCGGACGAGCGGCGAAGGACGGTACATTTTGTAGAAATCGCGGATTTCCTGCGGGATCGGGTAGAACTTCGTGTCGTTGTCCAGTTCCTGCTTTACAAGTTCTTCGCAGAAGACGCCGCCGAGTTCTTCGGCTGTCATGGGCTGGCCGGTACCGGGATTCAGAAGCGGCGCGGGCTTATTGACCATGTCGGCGCGAAGGTTATACCATGTCGTGGGCATTTCGCTTTCTTCGAGGTAGATCTTGTACGGGATTTTCTTTTCGTTTTCCATGTTTTTCTCCTTTTTCTCTGTGTAGTAAAGTGTTTTGAGCCTTGCTGAGACAAATAAAAAAGTCCCAGCGTGTTCGAAAAACGCTGGGACAGGAAATTCAACCTGCGGTGCCACCCGGCTTGACATCTTTTTAAGACGTCCACTTAGCGCATACTGACATATGCCGTCCTTTGTTAACGGAGAGACCATGCTCCGGCGCACATACTGGGGAAAGATCCTGTTCTGCTTGCCCTCGGAAGTCCATTCGGCAGGAACCTTTTTGCCGTGTCGCAGCACCCACGGCTCTCTGTGAAAAAGGAAATCTTGCTTACTCACTCTTCCTCATCGGTTTGTTGTGACGGATTTTAGCAGAATTAAAACCGCTTGTCAAGACATTTTTTTAAAAAATTCATATCCGTCAGTACAATGTCTCTGCGGCGTGATAGCATTCGCTGTAGCGGTCAAGGCACTTTTTGTAGCATTTATGCGCCTTCAGGTCCGGAGAAAAGCGCTTTTTTTCATGCAGGAAACGGCCGATTGCGGTAAAATCCGGGAAGATGCCCGCACCGACGCCGGCGATCACGGCTGCGCCCATGGAATTCGCTTCGCGGGTCTCCTCCGGGACGACGGCGGTAAATCCGGTGACGTCGGCGATCATCTGCGCCCAGAAGTCGTTCTCCGCGCCGCCGCCGATCAGCGTGATTTCCGAAAGAGAGCGGTCCGTATTCACAAGGTCGACGAGGAGTGCAAGATGGCAGCTGAGGCCTTCGAAGACCGCGCGGACGATTTCGGCGCGGGAAGTCGTACCGGAGAGCCCTAAGAATGCGCCGCGGACGTTCGGGTTCCAGAAAGGCGCGCGCTCGCCTAAAAGCTGCGGCAGGAAAATGACGCCTGCGGAACCGATAGGCGCCTGTGCGGCTTCGTCCGCAAGGATATCGTGAACCGCGCGGCCGCTTTCTTTTGCCAGCCGCTTTTCTTCCAATGTGACGACGGAGCGGAACCAGTCATAGGCGCCGCAGCAGTACTGCATGGTCGCGTTCGGGGCGAAGCATCCGGGGACGGCGTGCGCCCAGGTGACGCTGCGCTGCTGCGGGTCGAAATGCG
>JAFYBD010000159.1 GCA_017540385.1 Lentisphaeria bacterium | reverse complement strand
CGCCCGTCCGTGGAAGTGATGCAGCATGATGTAGCGCGCATCTGCACACGCGCAGTTCGCGCGCGCGGCTCACAATGTTATCATTTTTGATGATTTCTAACGTTTTTCGCGGAAAAATTGTGAATTTCGCACAATAATCAAGCCGCAGAGTGCGTTGTTTGTGTTAGAAAGACACAAATCCCGGCGGCAACCTCCTTCTCCCGGCAGAACGTTCCCCCGCATCGCGTTCCGCTCTGCACACCCCCCTGTGAAATGGAGTTTGCGGCCCCAAGCCACAAACAAATGGGTATCTCTCAAAATTTTCAGAGGTGCCCAAATAAGGAGATCGGGACATGAGAACGATTCTGGTATTCATCAATTTGATCCTCGCAGGCGTGGTCGCCTACACCGGTTACGGCTGGCTGAACGAACCCAAGGCCAACGCCGAGCTCGCCGTGACCACGGCGAAGGAACGCCACACCGTCACGCCGCAGCCGCGGCCCGTGGCGCAGCAGGTTCAGACCTGGCCTCAGCAGTCCTTCGGATGGGGCTTCACCGGTATGCCCGCGGCCTCGGACACGCAGGTCGCGACGACCGTGGCGCTGAACATCTTCGACCCCGACCGCGCGCCGAAGGCGGTCACGCCCCGGCAAACGGCGGCCATGCCGGTCAACCGCGGCGACATGACGCTCGTCGGCACGTTTTCCATCGGCAGGGTCGCAGGTGCGATCATCCTCCAGCGCGGCATGCAGATGATGAACATGTGGCAGCAGCCCGGCCGCAACAACAACCGCAACGCCAATACGCCCAGCGCCGAGGAGCAGGCCGCCGCGCAGGAACAGCAGATGCAGGAAGCGCTGGAGAACCGTGCGGAACTCGCTTCCCTGCTGCAGACCCTCCAGATGAGCCCCGGCGTCACGGAGCAGCAGACCGCGATGCTGCGCCAGCGCCTGGAGCGTTCCGACGAGCAGGTCCGGCTGCTGATGAACCAGAATCAGCAGCGGAACGTGGGCCGCGACGGATTCGCCGCCGACGGCATCACGGCGACGGCGACCGCGTCCAATTCGAACAAGCAGTATTTCCGCGTCGGCGAGACGCTTCCGAACGGTTACACGCTCGCGTCCGTGACGCCGTCGACCGCCATCCTCACGCGCAATCAGGAGCGGATCGAACTCTCCATGCAGGGCGGGACCTCCAACCAGGGGATGGGCGGCTTCGGGATGGGCGGCTTCGGCATGGGTGGCTTCGGCATGGGCGGCTTTGGCATGGGCGGCTTTGGTGATATGGGCTTCGGCATGGGCGGCTTCGGAGGCGGCATGGACTTCGGCGGGGGCATGGGCGGTTTCGGCGGCGGCATGGACTTCGGCGGGGGCATGGGCGGCTGCGGAGGCGGCGTGGACTTCGGCGGCGGAGCAGGGGGCTTCGGCGGTTTCGGAGGAGGAGCCGGAGGTTTCGGCGGGGGCATGGGCGGCTTCGGCGGAGGATTCGGATTCTGATCCGTCTGCACAAACGACTGACAAAACGACGATTGTTCAACAAAAAATAAAATAACAGGAGAACTACCATGAAAAAGATCACGACACTCATCCTCACCATCGCGACGGCCGGTCTGCTCGCATGCACGGGTTACGCCGCTACCGGGTTCGACTTCGCACCGGGCTTCTACTTCAACTACGGCGCGGGTTTCGGCGGGTTCACGGCCGGCATGACCGCTGCGCCGTTCGGGTTCGGCGGCGCGGAATTCGGCCCCTTCGGCTATCTCAACACCTTCGGCGGCTTCGGCGGGCCGATGATGACCGCCGCGCCGTTCGGCATGGGCGGCTTCGGCGGCATGGAGTTCGCTCCGCACGCGGCCAGGCCCGTCAACAAGATCGTCCCGATCTCCCCGGACGCGGCGCTCGCCGCAGCCCCGATCGAGTTCGACGAATCCGGCGAACTCGTGGTCCGTCCGTTCGACGACGAGGACCTCTTCGTCGAGGATTGAGCGGGCACAAATCGATCGTCATGTCACAGGTTTTCCGGCGGACATCCGGCCGGGCGCGGCATCATCCGGGCCCGGCGTTCTTTTTCTGCCGGCTTGATGCCCCCGGCGGTGAACGGGATTTGCCTGTACGAAAACGTCGGAAAAAAGAGGAGACCCGAACTGACGACTCCGCCCCTCCCCGGCGGGAATGAGGATGGCGGAGAGAGGGTGCGTCTCCCGCGATTTGCCAAATTTCGCTCAAAAAACCGCAAATTCGTCGTTTCTACCTCAGATGATGTACATAATGGCACATTTTTAAGCGCTTTTTCTTTGATGAAGCGGGGAAAAAATGGGCCATTTCCCATCCCTTATGGGGAAAAAATGGGGAAGAAATGGGGAAGTTTTTTTGAGTTGTATATCAGCCATCAGACAGCGAGTTGATCACCGCGATCTTCTCTTTGAACTGCCCGACATGATACTATACCACGAAAAATCGTTAATTCAAGGTCGAATACCTGCGGAAAGAAGAAAAAAACTACCCGATGCGCCTCACGCACCGGATAGGGATATGCTGTCCGATATGGCAGTCAGGGTTACATAATCATCCAAGACCTCCTGGACGAGACGGTCAGACCTGCGATTCCAACTGCGACGATTACAGCAAGCGCAAGCCTTTCGACATTGGGTGCGGGAAATAACGGCGGGATCAACATAGAGACGTTTCCTCCTTGTTCAGAATTTGATGTCGTCGGGCAATTTGACTCCAAATTGACTTAGGATAATTCCGGCAGCAATTGTTATAACGATCCTTCCGATCCATTTCCAGGTGTCGGACTCGTCGGGCGAAGTGAAGCTGTTTGCGGTTTTGAACATGATTGGTTTCCCTCCTGTAGGATTTGAGTTTGTTTTGGATGTGGCGGCAGCATCGTGCTGCCGTCACGGTTGAATTGTTTTTTAGTTCAGATGGAGAGAGGCAACGGGATCTCTTCCTGTTCTTCCCCGGAACAGTCGTCCGTTGCTTCAGGCGGGGGGCAGAGGAGCTTCTGCACCTTGGAGACGTCGAGCAGCCGGAAGCAGTCGAAATACCGTTCGGCACCCTTGGCCATTTCGGGCGGGAACTCCTGCGCGATATCGCTCGGTTTGCGAATCCATCCGAGCTTGCGAGCTACGGCAACATTCAGAGCTTTCATCAGCTCGATGTTGAACTTGATGTGAACGTTGTTGTTGAGATAGCACCGGAAGGCAAAGAGGACCGTCTTATAATCGTCCATGAAGACCGTACCGCGTTTTCCCCAGGTCTCCGGCATCTGGATAAAACCTGTCTTGAATCCGAGGTTGAACGCCACGGCACAGACGTCCTCGATTTTACGCTGACACGAATCCCTGACTCTGGGCTCGCAGCAGCTGTGCCATCCCTCACCCGGCAGAGCGTATTCCGTACAGACGATGCGGTAGTCGAGCGTGTAGTGCGTGGAACGCGGCTTTTCGCCCCATCTGGAACGGAACTCCTCGAAGACACGCTTGTTCGAGGCATAGTTCTGCACGTTCGCCGGACAAGAGAGAGCACAGAACAGGTCGATCATCTGCTGCTCGGAGAACTTGTTGTAGTTCTTGATGACCCAGACGATCATCGCGTACAAGTTCGACGGTGTGAAATCCACGCTTTTCAGGATGGCAAAGCGTTCCAGCATGTTCCGTCTTGAGGTAGATGTCAGGCGGGAGGTAATCTCGTCGAGGCAGTCGAACGCGGCCTTCCAGTAAAGGGCCTTCAGGCCGCTGAACCTCATCTTCAGGGCTTCCTTGACCTTTTTCTTGTGAACGCCGATCGATTCCAGCACAGCAGAATCAAGCTCGGCAATCGTTTTGAAGTGATTGAAGAGCTCGGTTCGCGCCTCCTCATAGCCGTTGCAGAGAAGCTCCACCTTGTTCTTTGCTGCGGCCAGTTCAGATTTCAGCTTGCGTTCCTGCTGTTCCACCGCCTTAAACTCAGCGTCCCATTTGTCGCCGTTGTCGTCGGGCATCCCGAAGATCTCATCGAACATGAAGCCGAATCCGGCATCGTCATCCATCCAGCTCTTGTCGATGTGGAGGATGTCAACTTTCGCCCGAGCGTTGCGTTCAGCGTTCAGAAAGTCCGCATGACCGAGCACACTGACAACCTTTGTTTCATCCGGCGCTTTCAGTGACCTCAACGCGAGCTGAATCGTCCGGCTCTGCTTCCAGCGGCTCGGAATGATGAGAAAGATGTCGTCGCAGTTGCTTTCGAGGATAATCCGCTTCGTCCACTCCTCGTATTCCGAGTACGGCGGGTTGCAGAAAATCGTATCGACATCCTTGTCGATGAGCGTAGCCTCGTTGAAGTCCGTACCGAGCACGATCACATCCGGGTCGAGCCTGTCGATCAGAATGTGGCTTTTCTCGATCACGTAATACTCGTAGATGTCCACGGACGAACGATCTCCGGCGCTTCGATTGAGTTCGTTGACCCATCTGCGGAAGTCGCATTTGCCGCAGCCGATGTCAAGCACCTTCCCGAAACGATAATGGCCGGAACGGTTGTCGCTCTGGAATCTCCAAATGCGACGGATCATATCGCGGGTGGTCGGATAAAACTCGAAGTCCTCTCCGCT
>JAFYBD010000158.1 GCA_017540385.1 Lentisphaeria bacterium | reverse complement strand
GGGGACCGAAAGATCGTGAAATCTCCCGGTTTGCCCCGGATTTGACGCTTGCAGTGTGCTCTCGCGAAGCAGAGCACTACTACGACACAGCTTGCTGTGTTACTTCAGGTTCACGATGGACTTGTCGTAGTCCGCGGGCGGGAAGTATCCGAGCAGGGTCATGCAGGTGCCGGTGATGGAGCTGATGCCGAGGCCGGAGTTCAGCGCGGTGTCGTATTCGCCCTGGAACTCGGGGTCGAAGAGGATCGCCGGGACCGGGTTCAGGGAGTGGCTGGTCTTGCGCTTCGGATTGCCGTTGGAATCGAGCTTGACGGAGCCGTCCTTGGCGTGTTCGTACATGTCGTCGGCGTTGCCGTGGTCCGCCGTGATGAGCATGATGCCGCCGGCGGCCTTCACGCTGTTGTAGATGCGCTCCAGGCAGATGTCGAGCGCACCCATGGAGGTCTGGACGGCCTGGTAGACACCCGTGTGTCCGACCATGTCGCCGTTCGGGAAGTTGAGGCGGATGAACTGGAATTCGTTGTTGTCGATGGCCTGGCACACGCGGTCGGTGATGATCGCGCACTGCATCCAGGGACGCTGTTCGAAGGGCACGATGTCGGACGGGATCTCGATGTAGGTCTCGAGCGTTTCGTCGAACTTGCCGGTGCGGTTGCCGTTGAAGAAATAGGTCACGTGGCCGTATTTCTGGGTTTCGCTGATGGCGAGGGATTTGATGTCGGTGGCGCAGAGGTACTCGCTGAGCGTGCGGTCGATCTCCGGCGGGTTCACGAGGAAGTGGTTCGGCACGTGCGTGTCGCCGTCGTACTCCATCATGCCTGCGTAGAAGACGTTCGGGCGGGGGCCGCGGTCGAACTCGGTGATGGATTCGGCGTCGAACGCCTTGCTGATCTCAAGCGCGCGGTCGCCGCGGAAATTGAAGAAGACCACGGCGTCGCCGTCGACGATCGGGCCGACCGGCGTCGCGCCGTCGTCGGAGATCACGAAGGGCGGGAGGTCCTGGTCGATCGCGCCGGTTTCGGAGCGGAGGGTTTCGACGGCTTCGTGCGCCGTCTTGAAATAGCGGCCTTTGCCGCGCACGTGGGTGTCCCAGCCCTTGCGGACCATGTCCCAGTTCGCGTTGTAACGGTCCATGGTGATGACCATGCGTCCGCCGCCGGAAGCGATGCGGCAGTCGGCGCCGTCGGCGTTGAACTGCTTCAGATAGTCTTCGAAGGGATCGATGTAGTCGAGGGCGGAGGTCTCGGGGACGTCGCGACCGTCGAGGAGCGTGTGGATGCGGATGGACTTCACGCCCTCGGCCTTGGCGCGCTCGAGCATGCCCTTCAGGTGGTTGATGTGGCTGTGGACGTTGCCGTCGGAGAAGAGGCCGATGAAATGCAGCGTGCCGCCCTTCCTGGCCTGAGCGACGAGGGCCTTCCAGGTCTCGCCCTCGAACATGCGTCCGCTCTCGATGGCGGCGGAGACGAGCTTCGCGCCCTGTTCGAAGACGCGGCCGCAGCCCATGGCGTTGTGTCCGACTTCGCTGTTGCCCATGTCGGCGTCGCTGGGCAGTCCGACGGCCGTGCCGTGGGCCTTCAGGGTGGTCATCGGGAGCGTGGCCATCATCTTGTGGAGGAACGGCGTATTGGAGTCGAGGACGGCGTCGCCTTCTTTGTATTTGCCGATTCCGACGCCGTCCATGATGACGAGGACGACGGGGCCGCGGCGGGTCTGGAACGATTCATTCTTTTTCAGGGCTTCGAGCATGGAAGAGACTCTCCTGTGGTTATGTGCGCCGGAGCTGTCCGGCGTGGTTGATGACTGGTTGAATGACTGTAATCCAATAATATACTATGAAAAGGGCCCGGATGCAAGCGCGGAGACGAAAAAAGTGATGCGCGGATGATATTTTTTTCAGGTGGCGATTGCGAAAAATGGCAAAAAAAACGAAAACGCGCTTGCATTTTCCCGGGAAAGATGTACTTTAAAGGGATAAAATTCGTTTTAATCCCCGAAACAGGAATGGAATTCAATGGAAAAAGAAACTAAAACCGCGGTCATGCAGAAATACGCCCGTCACGAGGGCGACGTCGGATCCCCCGAGGTCCAGATTGCCGTGCTCAGCACGAAAATCGCCGAACTCACCGATCACATGCGTTCCCACAAGAAGGACAACAGCACCCGTTACGGCCTCATGGCCATGGTCAACCGCCGCAAACGCCTGCTGAAGTACCTCTCCAAAGAGAACCATGAGCGTTACCTCTCCCTCGCCGCCGAGCTCGGCATCCGCGGCCAGAAGTGAGAGAACCACGCTGCTCTTTGAATCGAATCGCGAAAAATGGTTGTGTTCCCGGCTGAACCCGGGGGCGCGGCCATTTTGCGTATTGTAACCCAACCAATCCAACGCCGCTGATTTCAGCGGCAAACAAGAAACACCGCTGCCGGAGCCGGCTAAAACGACGTCCGGCGGGCATGGACGACACGACGCGCCGCGAGGCGCGCGAGGTTCATGTCGCAGCCGAGTCGATGGCGGCACCTGGAACTGAATGGATCGACCTTTTCAGCTCGGCCGGTGTGGAATTCGGACGTTATCAGCCCCCGACATGGGAATTATGTTCGCCCCGGGCGCGGAGGCTGATACCGCGGTTCCACGCGGGTCACGGCTGACCGGACTATATCCATTCGGCGACATGCAGGCTCCAGTGGCAAAAACCACCTCAAGGAGGCAACCCATGTCGGAAGAATTTTCCGTCACCATCAACATCGGGCCGGGACGCGATCTCACGCTGTCCGCCGGCAAACTCGCCCAGCTCGCCAACGGTTCCTGCACGGTCCGTCAGGGCGACACCATCGTTTTCTCCGCCGCATGTTCCGGCGAGGCCAAGAAAGGCCAGGATTTCTTCCCGCTGCAGGTCGACTACCGCGAAAAATACTCCGCGGCCGGCAAGTTCCCCGGCGGCTACATCAAACGCGAAGGCCGTCCCAGCGACAAGGAGATCCTGATCTGCCGCATGGCCGACCGTCCCATCCGTCCGCTCTTCCCGGAAGGCTTCTTCGATGAAGTCCAGGTCTGCGGCCTGCTGCTCTCCGCCGACGGCGTGAACGAGGGCGACGTGCTCTCCATGCTCGGCGCGTCCACCGCGCTCTGCCTCTCCGACCTGCCGTTCCAGGGCCCCATCGGCGCCGTCCGCGTGGGCTGCATCGACGGCGAATTCGTCGCGAACCCGACCATTCAGGAAATGGAAAAGAGCACGCTCGAGCTCGTCTACGCCGGTCTGCCGGACAAGGTCATCATGATCGAGGGCGAGGCCAAGGAATGTTCCGAGGAAACGCTCGAAAAGGCCATGCTCTTCGCGAACGAAATCGTGAAGAAGCAGTGCGAAGCCCAGCTCGAACTCGTCGCGAAGGTAGGCCGTCCGAAGAAGACCCCCACGCTCCATATCGTCCCCGAGGACTTCAATGCCGCCATGATCGCGCTCATCGCCGACAAGATCGAGGCCGCGTGCCTCGTCCCCGGCAAGGAAGACCGTGAGAAGGGCCTCGCCGTCCTGAAGGAACTCTGCGCGGAACAGCTGAAGGACCAGTACCTCGAAGCCTACGGCGAAGAGGATTTCAACTTCTACCTCGGCATGGCGTTCGACAAATACGTCCGCGCCACCATCCGCAAGGCCATCCTCGAGAAGGGCTACCGTCCCGACGGCCGCGGCGTGACCCAGATCCGCCCGCTCTCCGCCGAAGTCGGCGTGCTCCCCGTCGTGCACGGCAGCGCGCTCTTCCAGCGCGGCGAGACGCAGGCGCTCGTGATTGCCACCCTCGGCGGCCCGAAGGATGCCCAGGAATCCGATAAGATCTACGGCGGCACCAACGTCAAGAAATTCTATCTGCACTACAACTTCCCGAACTACAGCACGGGCGAAACCGGCCGCATCGCCGGCCCCGGCCGCCGCGAGATCGGACACGGCAACCTTGCCGAACGCTCCGTCGCGCAGGTCGTGCCGAAGGACTTCCCGTACACCGTCCGCTGCGTCTCCGAGATCATGGCGTCCAACGGCTCCACGTCCATGGCGTCCGTCTGCGGCGCCACGCTCGCC
>JAFYBD010000157.1 GCA_017540385.1 Lentisphaeria bacterium | reverse complement strand
TTGAAAAAGAAATGGAGATGACCCCCTGCGCGTTTTCTCCGAAACCCCGTCAATATCCCCGCCCAACCCAAAACAGGAGACGGTCCCCATGAAAGCCTTAATCGCCATCGTCATGTTCATCTTCGGTGTTTTCGTGGGACTGCTCGTTACACCGTTCCTTCAGGAATTCTCCGCTACGATGTACGAAGAGGAGGAGTATTCGACCCCGCGTGTGAAGTCTCTGCTGCGTGGATTCGGGATCACGCTGCCCCTCGAGGTGGCGGATTTGAACGTCTTCCAGAAGCAGGACGGCTCGTCGCGCCAGGTGTGGGTGAAGTTCGAGTGCTCGCCGGAAACGAAGGACGAGTTCGTCGAGAGCCTGAACCGGTCGCATGCGGGGCATTTCAACCGCGAACTGGTGCCTCCGCGGACGTACGAGGGCGCGGCCATTTCCTGGTGGACGTTCCAGTCATCCTATCTTCACTACGAGTTCGACAGTATCTGCATGGCGTACGACGAACTGCTGCACAACCTGTACCTCTACGCGATCGCCGACGTATCGTCGCACTCTTCGCCTGGACGGTGAATCCCGCCCGGACGACCGCCTAAAAACGGATTTTCCTCCGCCGCACTCCGCCCCCGAAAACGGACGAAGCGCGGCATTTTTACGTGTCGCGGTCTTTTCCGCCTCAAACCGGGGGCGAGCTGTTTTTATGGTGAAAGTCCGCCTTGTGGGAGGAAAACGCGAAAAAAAGCGAAAAAAGTGGAGGTTTTGTTGAAACTCGGCTTGACAATGGGGAGATATATGCTTTATTTCTATACGAGCTATCAGCAACCCTTTTCCCAGAAGGAACCAAACGTATGGACAAATACTACTCAAGAACACACGAATGGGTGAAGACCGACGGAGACGACGAAGCCATCGTCGGGATCTCCGCATGTGCAGCGGAAGAGCTTGGAGACATCACGTTCGTCGAACTTCCCCGCGAAGGGACCGACCTCATCGGCGGCGACAGCGCCGGCACGATCGAGTCGGTGAAAGCGTCGTCCGAAGTCTTCTCCCCCGTCAGCGGGACCGTCACGGCCGTGAACCATGCGCTCGACGACTATCCGGCGCTCATCAGCGAGAGCGCGGAGGAAAAAGGCTGGCTCTTCAAGCTCGACAATATCGACCTGGCCGAGATCGAAGACCTGATGACGGAAGAAGAGTACGTCGAATACCTGAAGACCCTGTGAGGTGACCAGGATGTCCGGCAGTGCTAATTTGTGCGGTGGCGACGGCGGGTTCTCCGAACTCTACGGTCTGAACATCGAGGAGCCGTGGCGCATCTTCCGCATCATGGCCGAGTTCGTCGATTCCTTCGAGACCATGGCGAAACACCGCAACCTCGTGTCCGTCTTCGGTTCCGCGCGGATCAAGCCCGAGGACCCGGTGTATCAGGATTGCGTCCGCCTGGGCGAACTGCTCACGGATGCCGGTTACGGCGTGCTCACGGGCGGCGGCCCCGGCATCATGGAGGCGGCCAACCGCGGCGCGTGGAACAAGAACGGCGATTCCGTGGGGCTGAACATCAAGCTGCCGATGGAGCAGCATCCGAACACGTACCAGACCGAAGATCTGGATTTCCGCTATTTCTTCGTGCGCAAGGTCTGTTTCCTGAAGTACGCCGTGGCCATCGCGGTCTATCCCGGCGGGTTCGGCACGCTCGACGAATTCTCCGAGGCCCTCACGCTCATCCAGACCAGCAAAGTCCGCACCGTGCCGCTGGTGGCCGTCGGGAAGGAATACTGGAGCCCGCTCTTCGACTGGTTCCGCACCACGATGCTCCGCGACAAGATGATCAACGAGGACGACCTGGACCTCTTCTATGTGGCTGACAACGCCGAAGACGCGTTCAACTACATCAGGCGCGTCCACCACAGCCGGGGCGTGAAGACCACGGTCCGGAAAGACATCTGATCCATCCGATACGTTTGCAAAAAATATCCCGGCGCAATGGCAAAAACCACTGCGCCGGGTTCTTTCTTTTCAGGGGAGGGGGTGACCGGATGAGAATTACTTCTTCCCGTCTTTCTTCTCTTCGTCCTTGGCCTTCTCGTCTTTCTTCTCGTCCGCCTTCTTCTTCTCGACGAACTCGACGTAGTCCAGATAGACGTCGGCCTTCGATTCGGTGTACTGGCTGTTCGAGGAGATGCTGAGCGCCCAGCTGGAGGGGATCTTCTTGAAGATCTTCTTCATGTCGTCGCGGACGTTGACTTCCTCTTCGAACCAGGTGTCCATCTTGTCGTTCTTGTCGCGCAGGGTGAACCAGTCCACGTCCACGACCCAGTTGTAGGTGGAGTGGCCGGACTTGCCCTTCGGGGTCTCGGTCTGCCAGTTGTAGGAGATGCTGCTCTGCGTGAGCCTGCCGTAGCCGACGTAGACGGCGATGCCCTGGTCGTCCTTGGACTTGACCGTGGCGTCGGCGCCGGTCGGGAGCGTGACTGCTTTCCAGCGCCAGCGCATGACGGGGTATTTGTCGAGGTCGACGTCGGAGCAGTCGATCATGATGACGCCGGACGCCTTGTCGGAGGTGATGTGCAGGACCTTGTGCTTCAGCTCCTTGTCCTCCACGATCTCGTATTTCACGTCGGGCGTGCCGGGTTTGCCCCGGTAGCTCCAGCCCTCGGGGATGCCTTCCTTGTCGAGCTTGGCCGAGGAGAAATCCCAGTGGCGGGCGGGTTCCTTGTCCTTCGCTCCGAGACCGGAGGCGAGGAACAGGCTGGGGGCGAGGACGGCCGCTGCGATGGCGGCCGTGCGGATGGTGCGGAAGCGATTCTTCATTTGAGTTTCTCCCATTTCCAGTCACGTTCATATTCGTCACGCCGTTCAAGGATGTCCTTGACGTACTTGCGTGTGGATGCGATGTCGATGTTCGGCACGACCTGTCCGTCGTGGAGGAGCGGTTTCCAGGATTCGGCGCGCTGGATGCCGGCGTTGTACTCGCACAGCGCGAGCGCCTCAGCCTCGCTGTAGTCCTTCCAGCGGTTCAGGGCGCGTCCGAGGAACCACGAGCCGATCTCGATGTTCAGCTCCGGGTCCATCAGCGCGCCGTCGGACGGGATGTGGCGCTGGAACGTATTCTGCCAATCGCGCACAGCGGCCTGGGGCATGACCTGCATGAGGCCGATTTCGCCCTTGGAGCCGCGGCAGGTGGCGTCGAATTTGCTCTCCTTCCAGATCACGGCCTTCAGCAGCGGCGGATACACGCCGTTCCTGCGTCCGGCGGCCACGATGATGCGGTCGTAGCGCGTGGTGCGGTCGGAATAGCTGAGCAGAATGGACCCGGCCTTCCAGACTCCGAACGCGAGCAGCACGCCGATGAGCGCGAAGATCAGGAGCAGGAGCATGGCCTGCGTCCTGTGCACGGAAATCGCCAGCGTGCTCCGCTGGGGACTCTGCTTCACGCCCTTCGGCGCGGTCTTCCGTTTGATCGTCTGTTTGCGTTTGGCTGTCATGATGCTCGGGTCGGTCTCCGGGGGTCGGACCCGGGCCGGATCACTGCTGATCCGGCTGGGCGGAGGCGTTCATGGCGGCCGCGGCCGCTTCGGCGGCGCGGATGCGCTCGGCCTCGGCGAGGAGCTTCTTGAACGTCTCTTCGTATTTGAGCTCGGGCGGGACGGGGATCACGCGGAGCTCGCGCAGCTGCTTCATGTCGACGGCCGCGGGGGCGTTCATCATGAGGTCCTCGGCCTGCTGGTTGAACGGGAAAGCGATGACTTCGCGGATGTTCGGCGCGTCGGCGAGGAGCATGGCCATGCGGTCGACGCCGGGGGCGATTCCTCCGTGCGGAGGCGCGCCAAGCTTGAACGCGCGGATCATGCCGCCGAACTTGTCGTCGACGACTTCGCGGGTGTAGCCGCACATCTCGAAGAGCTTGTACATGAGTTCGGGCTGATGGTTGCGGATCGCGCCGGAGGACAGCTCGATGCCGTTGCACACGATGTCGTACTGGTACGCCACGATGTCCAGCGGATCCTGCGTCTCGACGGCCTTCATCCCGCCTTGGGGCATGGAGAAGGGATTGTGGCAGAAGATCAGCGCGCCGGTCTCCTCGTCGGTCTCGAACATCGGGAAATCGACGATCCAGCAGAACTTGAAGACGTTCGGGTCGATGAGGCCGAGACGCCGTCCGAGCTCGGCGATGACCTTGCCTCCGACGGAGTTCACGAGCGCGCGCTTGTCGGCCAGGAAGAACAGCACGTCGCCGTCCTGGATGCCGGCCTTTTCTGCGAGCGTGGGAAGTTCGTTGCCGGTGAGGAACTTCACGATCGGGCTCTTCGTCTCGCCTGCGCTCCAGATGATGTAGGCCATGCCCTTCGCGCCGTTTTCCTGCGCGAACGCGATCATCTCGTCGTAGAATCTGCGCGGCTGGGGATTGTCGGCCTTGGCGATGCCGGAGACCTTGATGGCCTTCACCACGCCGCCGGAGGCGACCGTCTTCGAGAACGCCTGGAATCCGCTGTCCTTGAAGACGTCGGTCACGTCGATCATTTCGAGCGGGTTGCGGAGGTCGGGCTTGTCCGTGCCGTAACGCTCCATGGACTCGCGGAACGGGATCCGGGGGAACGGCGCGGGGCTGATCTGCTTGGTCGTGAACTTCGGGAAGATGTCCGTGAGGAGGTCCTCCAGGATCGCGAAGATGTCGTCCTGCGTGGCGTAGCTCATCTCAATGTCGAGCTGGTAGAACTCGCCCGGGGAACGGTCCGCGCGGGCGTCCTCGTCGCGGAAGCACGGGGCGATCTGGAAGTAACGGTCGAACCCGGCCACCATGAGCAGCTGCTTGAACTGCTGCGGAGCCTGGGGCAGGGCGTAGAATTTGCCGGGGTGGACGCGGCTCGGCACGAGGTAGTCGCGCGCGCCTTCCGGGGAGCTGCTGGTGAGGATCGGGGTCTGGTATTCGGTGAACCCGAGGTCCCACATCTTGCGGCGGAGCGCTTCGATGAGCTTGGCGCGCATCACGATGTGGTTGTGGAGATCTTCGCGGCGGAGGTCGAGGAAGCGGTATTTCAGTCGGAGCGCTTCGGGGGCGTCCTCGTCCTTCGCGACCAGGAACGGCAGCTGTTCGGTCTCGCCGAGCACGGTCATTTCCTCTGCGACGAGTTCGATTTCGCCGGTGGCGATCTTCGGGTTCACGGTCTCGGCCGTGCGGGCGACGACTTTGCCGGTGAAGCACACGACCGTCTCCACGCGCCAGCGTTCGAGCTCGCGGTAGAACTCCTTGGTCGGGTCGATGACCACCTGGGTCTTGCCGTAATGGTCGCGCAGGTCGATGAAGATGACGCCGCCGTGGTCGCGGACGCTGTGAATCCAGCCGGAAAGCCGGGCGGTGATCCCGACGTCGCTTTTTCTCAGTTCTCCACAGGTATGGGTTCTGAATTCGTGCATGAGTGTCTCCGTTGTATCTGATTGGTTGAAAATGACCGGGGAACATGGGCGATGACGGGTTCGAACCGCCGACATTCACGGTGTAAGCATGACGCTCTAACCAGCTGAGCTAATCGCCCATAAGATTGAAGATATAATATACCTCAAAAAGGGCGAAAAATCAAGCGGAGAGGGGGATTTTTCCGCGGATTTGCGGACGGTGTTTCGGCGCGGATGCGGGACGTGTCTGCGACGGGAGCGCGCGGACGTCAGGCCTCGCCCTCGAACGTCGCGCCCAGGAAAACCTTCATCGGGACGCCGTTCTCCACCAGCGGCAGGTAGAACGACCCGTCGGGCAGACATCGCACGTCTTCCTTGTGTTCCACTACGATCCCCATCACGTCCAGCGCCTTCAGGAAGAAATCGCGTTCCGGGTCGTTTTCGGGTCCGGGGAACGCCGGAGCGAGCCCGTCGGGCATCGGCTCCAGCCAGAGCTCGTTCGGGCGGATGAACGCCACGATCCGGCGGTGTTTCACGCGGAGTATCTGCAGGCACATCGAGGTCAGGAAGAGCTTCTCCGCGCACTCGGCTTCGACTTTCTCCCCCGGCCCGGCCGATTGAGCAGTCTCCGGGAGCTTGAAGACGAACCGCTCGTATCCGGCCGGAAGCCCGTTCGCGACGTCCTCCTTCGCGAGGATCGGACGCGACATCCAGTCCTTCCGCAGCAGGATCGTTTTCATGGCAGGAGCCTGTGAGGAAGATGGCTGAAAAAAAGGGTTATGCCGCGCCATGCATGGCATTGCGCACGGAATGGACCTTTTCCGCAATGTCCGCAGCGCCCACGAATTCGGAAACAAGGGCGCAGCATTTT
>JAFYBD010000156.1 GCA_017540385.1 Lentisphaeria bacterium | reverse complement strand
CGGCACGGGCACGGCCATTTCAGGCACCGCCACGAGTTCCGGCATCGACCTCGCGTCCATCCTCGCGCTCCTCGGCGGCTCCGGCACGACGATCACGGTCGACAACACTTCGACCTCGACGCCCCCGACCGTCAGTACGACCCCGTCCACGGCCGACAGCACGCAAGCCGCGGAACTGAAGACGCTGCTCGACGCGCTCGCGGACAACAACGCCAAGCTGAAGCTCGACATCACGCTCAGCACGGACGACGGCAGCACCGCCTCGTTCCAGTTCGACGGCCTGCTCTCGACGTTCCTCAACAATATGCCCGCCACCCTCACGATCGACAATTCCTTCGATGATCTGATCGCCACGTACTACTCCACCCCGGTGAGCGTTGTCCCGACCGAGGATTTCGACGAAGTCGCGAAGTCTCTTCCCACGACCGTGAGCTGGGAGAGCAATCAGGATACCGCAGCCGACAATCCGCGTTCGGCCATTCTGGAACGCTCGCAGCCCTCCGGTTACTGGGTCGAGATCGCGTCCGATGCCGCGTTCGACGGTGCGGTCCGCATCCTCACGACCGATACCGCGTTCGACGTCGATGGCAGCGCCGGGGCGTTCGCGGTGCGCGCGTCGGCGAAGGGCGGCGATTTCAGCGACGCTTCCGCCGAGTGGACCTCGGAGACCAATGCCCCCCGCCGGATCGTCTCCAACGGAAACGGCCTCGCCGATATCTTCTTCGCATCGGCGGCCGAGGGCGACGTCTGGACGGCGAATTATTTCGCGCAGAACGCCATCACGTGCGAGACCGCCGACATCGCGGGCAGAAACCGCATCCGCGACACGTTCACGGGCTCCGAATCCGACGCGAACATCCTGTACCTCACCGACAGCGCCAACGGCGACGCGCTCTTCATGGACGACGTCTACTCCGAGTTCGGCGACGCGGCGCGTCTGAGCCTCATCCGCGAGGTCCGGGCGGGCGCGGGCGACGACGTGGTCGACATGACCGCCGAACATTTCGCCGCCCAGCTCGCGGGCATGACCGTGCGCGGCGGTTCCGGCGACGACGTGATCGCGGGCGGTGACGGCAACGACACGCTGAACGGCGGCGGCGGAAACGACGTTTTCACGTTCGGGAATGACTGGGGCGCGGACGTCGTGACCCAGCTCGCGGGCGGCAAGGTGACGCTGTGGTTCGCCGACGCCGAATCCATGATCCGGGTCGCCGAACTCGCGGGCAACACGCTCTTTACCAACGCGACCGGAAGCTCCGTCGTGATGGTGCAGAATCTCCCGCTCTCCGACATCACGGTCAAATACGGCGACGACGGCTCGGACGAATTCGCCGCGCTCAGCGCCGCCGGGGCGTTCCTCGGCAGCACGGCCGACTCCGTCTTCGAAACGCAGGAGATGCGCTCGCAGGGCATCCTGGCCTCGCTGTGATCCCCTGCCCCGCCGTAGTATCGACTTCACGCATGCCGGACGCGAACGAAACCGTCCGGCATGTTTTTTTCATCTTTCCGCTTGAAAAATCGCCTTTCACGCCGTACATTACTTGCCGGAAAATTGATTGATTACCGGCACGAGGTCTGATCCTTCATGATCACAGCACATATCATCCGCCGTTTCACGTTCGACGAGTGGGGCGGCACCGAATGCGTCGTATGGAATACCGCGCGCACGCTCCAGGCGAAAGGCAACCGCGCGGAAATCTTCGCCACGCAGGCGCTGTCGTCCGTCGGCGACGAGACGCGCGAATCCATCGCGATCCGGCGTTTCCCGTACCGTTACCCCTACGCCCCGCTCACGCCGGAGAAGATCCGGGCGCTCGACAAGAAAGGCGGCAATCCGGTCGTGCCGGGCCTCCGCAAGGCGCTCACGGACGGGACGTTCGACCTGCTGCACTGCCACACCATGGGACGCATGGCCCTGGAGGTCAGGGCGGCCGCACGCAAAGCCGATATCCCCTACGTGATGTCGCTGCACGGCGGCTGTTTCGACGTCCCCGAGGAGGAGATCCGCCAGATGGTGAAACCCCTGAGGGGCACGATCCCGTACGGCAACATCCTCGACCGGCTCCTCGGACGCAGGATCGACCCGATGAAGGACGCAGGCGGCATCGTCTGCGTCGGCGAGAACGAACTCGCTCCCGCGCGGGAACATTTCCCCGGCAAGCCGATCGTGCACATCCCGAACGGCGTCGATTACGCGCATTTCCACGACGCAGACGGCTCGGAATTCCGCGCGAAAGCAGGCATCCCTCAGGGGCGCAAACTCCTGCTGTGCGTGTCGCGCATCGACTATCAGAAAAACCAGCTGATCCTGCCCGACGTGCTCGCGCGGCTCGGCGAACCGTGGCATCTGGTGCTCGTCGGCGCGGCCACGGCCGAATGGTACACGGACAAGCTCCGCGAGAAGATCAAATCGCTGGGGCTGGCCGACCGCGTGACGCTCATCCCCGGCGTACCGCCGGATTCCCCCCTGCTCCCGGCCGCATACCGGGCCGCGTCGGCTTTTCTGATCCCGTCCCTGCACGAACCCTTCGGCATCGTGGTGCTGGAGGCGTGGAGCGCGGGCGTGCCGGTGATCGCTTCGCCGGTCGGAGGCCTGCACAAACTGGTCCGGGAGGGCGAGACAGGGTTCTTCGCGCCGCCTGATGCGCCGGAACAATGGGCCGACGCGGTGCGCCGACTCGAGGACGATCCCGACCTCCGCGCCCGTATCGTTTCGGCGGCGGACGCCGAGGTGCGCGGGCATTATTCCTGGGACATCATCACCGACCGCCTGCTGGAATTCTACGGCGAAGTCAGCCGCATCCACCGCAGACGCTGAGGCCGCGCCTACCCCCGGCGAAGCCACAGGAAAACGCCGCTCCCAAGTCGGATCGCCCGATGGGAAACGGCGTTATTTCATTGTGTCAAAACGTGTCCGGATCAGGGCTGTTTCAGCAGGATTCCCATCTCGCCGAACACCATCTCCTCCGCGTTGTCGAGGAAATGATCGGCGCGGATGCGGATCCGGTCGGTCTTCACGTCATCGAGCGGGATGAGCTGCGGCACGGGGTTCGACTTCACGTTGGAGAATTCGCGTTCGGCGACCTTGACCCACTTGCCGTCCCGCTGGATTTCGACGGAGCAGCGGTCGGGCGTGCCGAGCGGAGCGCCGGCGGCGGGCGTGAAGACGAAGCCGGAGATGGCTTTGTCGCGGGAGACCGGGAATTCAAGATAGCGGAGCGGGTGCATCGGCGTGAACTGGCTGGCTGGGTTGACTTCGAGCTTGCTGTAGTTCGGGAGCGAGCGGATGTCGTTCTCCTGCACGGCCGAACCGACGCCGATCAGGTGTTCCGGCGCGAGGTAGCCGGAGAATTTCAGCGAAGCGACGGGTGCGGAGCTTTCGGTGACGCGGATGCGGATCGCGTCGCAATCCTGCGTGGGGATCGGACGGAGGCGTTTAAGCCCGATCGCCTGCCCCTTGAGCACGGTCGACCATTGGCCGCCCTTGCGGACGTCGACCTCGTAACCGGAGACGAGTTCGCCCTGCGTGGCGGAAAGGAATTCGGCGATCTTGAGGAAATTGAGCTTCTTCGCGGAGCCGAACTCGACCGTGCCGACGCCGTCCGCGAGCTTGACTTCGTCGCCGAAGACCTTCTTTTCGTACAGCGAATCGATGGCGGCCTTGAACTCCTTCAGGCGCTTCACGTCGTTCTCGTGGATGAGGCCGCGTTTGTCCGGGGCCATGCCGAGGTTCATGTACGCGCCGCAGCCGACCGACCGCAGATAGATGCGGACGAGATGCGCCACGCTCTTCTGGTTGTTGTCGTCGTAGGCGTGGTAGAACCAGTTCGGGCGGAACGCCACGTCGCAGTCGCCGGGCATGTAGAACACGCCGTCCTTCCTGCCGATCGGGTTGTCGGCGAAATCGCAGAAGCCGGGCATGGGCTCGCCCCGCTGACCCCAGGGGGCGCGCGGGGTCCAGGACCCGAAACTCTCCTCTCCCGCGAATCCCTGTTCGTTGCCGATCCAGCGGACGTCCGGGCCGACGTCGCTGAAGATCGCCACGCCGGGCTGGAGATCGCGGACGAGCTGCCAGGTGTGAATCCAGTCGTAGTACGTGCGGTGGTCGATGTTGCGGCGTTCGCGCGCGCCGCCGTAGTAGCCGTCGCCCCCGTTCGCGCCATCGAGGAAGAGCTCGAACGCCGGCCCGTAGTTGGTCAGGATTTCGCGGAGCTGTTCCTGGAAGACCGGCAGGTAATCGGGCGTGCCGTATTTGGCGTTGTTGCGGTCCCACGGCGAGACGTAGAACCCGACGTCGAGGCCGTACTTGCGGCAGGCGTCGGCCATTTCCTTGACGTAGTCGCCCTTGCCGTCGCGG
>JAFYBD010000155.1 GCA_017540385.1 Lentisphaeria bacterium | reverse complement strand
GAAGAGTTTGCCGCTTCACTCCAAGAAAAAAGCCCCCGGGCTCGGTTGAGCGGCCGGGGGCGCGATGTCCTGTTGAACCTGTTTTGAGGTTATTTTTTCTTCACCATGGCTTTGAAGGCTTCGCCGAAGATGAGGTAGCTGCAGTTTCCGGCGATGGTGCCCTCGTTCTGGCCCCACAGGAACGGCCAGTCGTCGAAGTTCTCGAAGTGGTCTGGGCGGCGGAAGAGCACGCCGGGCGCGACGTTGCCGGGGATGAACGAGAAATCGGCGCGGTTGTTGCCGTAGAAGACTTCCTTCGGGCGTGCGGCGCCGACCGCGGCCACGAGAGAATAGTTGTGGTACGGGTGACAGCCGAACATGAACGCCGCGGCCTTGTAGGCGTAGCTCCTGTCGATGACGTCGGGGAAGTAGAGGCTGGCGAGGGCGGCGGTGGCGCCGAAGCTGACCACGGAGCCGCTGCCTGCCCAGTTGCCCTCGCCGATGGACACGCCGTAGGGGTTCAGCGTGTCGAAGCGGTCCATGTAGTCCTTGTACTGGCGCACGTAGGGGGCGAGTTTCTGCTTGTACGCGGCGTCCATGAAGGGCACGGCGTCGAGGGCGGTGCGGATGCTTCCGTTCGGGTTCCGGTCCAGGTCCTGCCAGATCTGCTGTTCGAAGCGCTCGAGGTAGGCTTTGTCGCCGGTCGTGCGGTAGAGCTGGAGATTGAGGGCCATGTTGTTGCCGCCCATACCGGCGCGGCGGTTGCCGGTATTGGCGTTGGCGTTCCCCGCGCCGAAATTGTTCGAGAGGCGTCTGGCCTGCGTCATGCAGCGTTCGGCCACCTCGTCGTCGAATCCCTTCAGGACGCGCGCGGCCGAGAGGAACATTGTGGCGGCGTTGAAGTCGATCCCCGAGGGATTTCCGGCGAACGCCCACATGTCGTCGGGCGTACCGCTGCGCTTGCCGTCCTCGGAGATCTCGTAACGCGCGAGCGTGGGATCGTACTGGCGGCCGTCGGTGATGGTGGCGGCGTCGCCGAGGTGGTGGTAGTTGTCGAGGACGGAGTTGGAGAGGGTGCGGGAGAGACCGCCGAGCTGTTCGGCCTGAGCGAGCAGGTTCAGCACGCCGTGCCTGATGTACTGCAGCAGGTCGGGTTCGCCGTCCGGCCGGTGGAGGTCCACGTAGCGCTGCTCCTCGCTCACGAACGTCTCGTCGCGTTCGTTGTGGAAGAGTTCCCAGGCCTCGACCAGACTGCGGACCACGCCGACGTTCGCGCCGGTCTCGATGTCGAAGTCGCCCGCGTCGAAGTATCCGCCCACGTTCAGTCCGGGGATGGGTTCAAGCGGCTTGTAGTGGGTCCCGTCCGGCTTCACGGCGGTGTCCTGGCCCTGGAAATGCCCGTCGAAATGGTCGCTCGGGGGCGCCTGCAGGTAGCCCTCCTTGAAGGGCTCGCCGTGCCAGATGCGGTATGCCTCGTTCACGGTCATGTGGTTCATGTGGACGGGGATCCACACGTCGCTGGTGGCGTCGGTCATCCAGTTGTAGACGGAATCGTCGATGATGAAGTTTCCGGAGCGGTGCTTGCCGTAGCGGATGAAGTAGATGCCGGGGGTCTTCACCTCGCTGAAGTCGAACTTGACGTAGTTGTACTTGTAATACGTCCCCCAGATGGTGGTCTTGCCCTGGTAGGCGAGCTTCTCGGAGCCGTCCTCGCCGATGCGGTAGATCGCGGCGTTCGCGACGGGCTTGTCGTTCTTGTCGATCTCGACCACGGCGATCTTCGGCTGCGAGGGGACGTAGCCGACCTGCGAGAACCCGATGTTCGGCTCACGGATCCAGCCGGGGATGGCGTGCGGCTCCACGGTCCACGTCACGACCTTTCCGGTCTTCTTCGCGGGCAGAACGCTGCGGAGCACGTACCAGCCGTTCTGGGCGAGGATGCGGCCGTCGTAGAGTTCGAGCGTGGAGTCGGTCGAGGAGATCTTGATCATGCGTTCGGGCTCGTCGGGCGCGATCACGATGGTCTTGCCCTTCTCAAGCGGGAGCGGGTCGACGAATTTGCCCGTGCCGCGGTCGTCGTAGGTGCGGAATCCCTTGTACTGGCGCGGCTTCTGGTCGTTCGGCACGGACTCGGTCGAGCTCACGGCGTAGCGCGGGAACCGGTTGAACCGGCCGTCCATGATGTAGGTCTTGCCCCAATACTGCGAGGGGAGGAATTCGAGGTTGAACCCGGCCTTGCCCTCCAGGAACTCGGGCAGGGGGGTGTCGAGGTAGACCGCGATTTCGACCGCGCTGCCCTTGCCGGTGACAACGACGCGCGAGGTGAAATTGTAGTCGGGGAAGCGCATCGCGACCTCGATGGAGTTGTTAGCGTTGTCGACTCGGCGCTGGGGCGACTGCGGGACCAGGTCCCACTGTTCGGGGGTCTTCGAGAGCCTCACCGCGCCGCCCTGCACGGTGCGGACGCCGTGATGGATGATCTCGATGCCGGAGTTCTTCTCGTCGTTGAACCCGCCGGTGAACGCGTTGCTGAAGACGAGGACGTTCACGCCCGGCCGCTCGAAATACTGGCGGTCGTTCAGGATGAGTTTTTCGGGGTCGAGCGGCTGAAGCGGCGCGGGGATGATCCCCTGCTGCGCCTGCTGGCCCTGGCCCTGACGCTGCTGGCGGCCCAGACGGTTCTGCTGGCGGTTCTGGCCTTGCCGGGCCTGCTGCTGTTGAGGTTGATTCTGCCGGGGCTGCTGAGCTTGCGCCCTGACGAAGACTGCGGGCAGCGCGAGGAGCGCGGCCACGATGAGGGAGGAGCAGGAGCGGAGGTTCATGCTGATGATCCTTATCCGGCGGAGCAGACCGCCGTTGTTTTGGGGGTTGATGGAAAAGTAAGCCACATCGGAGGTTAATATATACACGGGTGATACAAATGTCAAATGGAATTCGCATGAAATGTCCGGCGGCTTGCGGCGGACCCGGCGTGGCGTGCTGCTCGCCGGGGGGGATGGAGTTCCGATCTCGTTGATGTGTGCTGGCGGGAGCTTGCGCGGTTCAGGATTGTTCCCGGAAAAGGGTTGAAAATCGCGTTACTTAACGTTCCAATGGCCGATTATTCGGGAAAAAATTTTAAATCCTATTGTTTTCGGGATTGTTTTTTCACGGTTTCAGGAGTATGGTTTGTAAGAATGATGAGACTGTCTTCGCAAAATCGACAATACGACCTCAAATACCCACATTTCACACTCCCAAGAACCAACAAACTAAGGAGAAAGATCATGAAACACAAACTTAACAAGACCCTGGCCTCCGGTTCCATCATCGCCGGATCCCTGCTCCTCGCCACTGTGCTCTCCGCACAGGCTCCTGCCGGCGGCGCACCCGCTGGCGGCGCTGCTCCCGGCGGCGCGCCCGCAATGGGCGGCTTCGGCGGCGGCATGGGCGGCTTCGGTGGCGGCATGGGCGGCTTCGGCGGCTTCGGCGGCGGTGCTCCCGCTGGCGGTGGCGCTCCTGCCGGTGGCATGGGCGGTTTCGGCGGCTTCGGCGGCGGTGCTCCCGCTGGCGGCGCTGCTCCTGCCGGTGGCATGGGCGGTGTCGGCTGCTTCGGCGGCGGCGCACCCGCTGGCGGCGCTGCTCCTGCCGGTGGCATGGGCGGT
>JAFYBD010000154.1 GCA_017540385.1 Lentisphaeria bacterium | reverse complement strand
GCGTTCCAGAAGCGCGTGACCGAGGCGAAAGTCGAATCCGTCATGGGCGCGTACAACCGCACCAACGGCCAGGTCTGCTGCGGCAGCGCGAAGTACATCAAGGAACTCCTGCGCAGGAAATGGGGCTTCAAGGGGCATTTCGTCTCCGACTGCTGGGCCATCCTGGACTTCCACCAGAGCCACAAGGTCACGTCCGACCAGACCGCCTCCGCCGCCTACGCCCTGAAGAACGGCTGCAACCTCAACTGCGGCTGCTCCTATGAAAAGCTCCTCGACGCATACGAGAAGAAAATGATCACCGACGCCGACCTCGACGACGCCCTGCGCCACGTGCTCATGACCCGCATGAAACTCGGCTGCTTCGACCGCGACGAACTCGTCCCGCTCGCGAAGACCCCGATCTCGAAAGTCCACTGCGCCGAACACCGCGCCATCGCCCTCGAGGCCGCGCGCAAGTCCATCGTCCTCCTCAAAAACGACGGCGTCCTCCCGCTCAAGCCGACGGTGAAGCTCAACCTGACCGGCCCGAACCTGACCAGCCTCGCCGCGCTCTGGGGCAACTACAACGGCTTCTCCGACCACATGACCACCGTCCTGGAGGGCATCGCCGCCTGCGCCGACCCGGCTACCAGCTTCGAGCCCCGCCAGAGCGTCCCGCTGAACGGCCCAGCGGTCGACCTCTCGAACCGGCTCTGGCTCTACGACAGGAAATACCCGGTCGTCGTCGTGGCCGGATTCGACGAGTCCATCGAGGGCGAGGAGAGCGACAGCACCGAACGCAACTCCATCTCCCTGCCCGATTCCCAGCGTTCCCTCCTGAACACGCTCTACAAGGAAGGCTTCCAGGTCGTCCTCGTCGTCATGGCCGGCTCCCCGGTCGACCTCCGCGAGGACATGAAGAAAGCCGCCGCCATCGTGTACGCGTCCTACCCCGGCGAAGCGGGCGGCACGGCCGTCGCCGAAGTCCTCTTCGGGAAGATCTGCCCCTCCGGCCGCCTCCCCTTCACCATCCCCCTGAACCCGAAAAAGCTCCCCGATTACCACGACTACTCCATGGCGAACCGCACCTACCGCTACATGAAGGACAACATCCTCTTCCCGTTCGGGTTCGGCCTCAGCTACACGGAGTTCGCGTACTCCAACGCGCGCGTCGTCGACTCTCTCGCGAAAAAGGGACGCGTGACCGTCTCCGCGAACGTCGCGAACGTCGGCGACCGCGCGGGCGACGAGGTCGTCCAGCTGTACATCAGCCACACGAAGCCCGGCGTCGAGGCTCCGCTCGTCGAACTCAAGGGCTTCAGGCGCGTCCATCTCGAGCCCGGCGAGACCGTCCGCGTCGCGTTCGAGGTCCCGGCCGACGCCTTCCGCCTCGTCGATGCCCAGGGCCGCTGGTTCATGCCGAAGGACGACGTGGAGATCTTCTTCGGGCACGACAGCCGCACTTTGGCTTCGAAGGTCCTCACGGTCAAACTCGGGAAATAGCGTCCCTCGCCCGTGCCCTCGCGCAGCAGAAGACTGCGAGGCACACGTCTGTGTGTTCTCGCGCAGCAGAACACTGCGACAATCCAACCGCAGCTTGCCCCCGGCAGGAAACGACCGGGGCATTTTGTATATGGCGAATGGGGCGAATAGGACTTATATGCCGTATTAGCCGTATTGGGCTGCGTCCCACCCCGTGCCGTCGCGAAGCACGGCACTGCGACAATCCAAGCGTCAGCTTGGCCGGGGCGTTTTACATCGGGCGAAAACGAGGGGAAATTCCAGGGCAAAATGCGGTTTTCCGCTTGAAAAGAGCCTCATCCGGGTGTAGATTAATTGATTGTTTTTATTTTTGGAAGAACCATTTCCAGCAACACGTCACGCCCGTCATAACCGCTTCATGGAAAACATCCTTCAGAACATACACTCCCCGGAGGACCTGCGCAGGCTCACCGGCAAGGAGTTGAATCAGCTGCCCGAGGAGATACGGGAACGCATCATCGACGTGGTGTCCCGGAACGGCGGACACCTGGCGCCGAACCTCGGCACGGTCGAACTCACGATCGCGCTGCATATCGTATTCCATGCGCCGGAGGACAAGATCCTGTGGGACGTGGGGCATCAGGCGTACACGCACAAGCTCCTGACCGGCCGCGCCGACCGTTTCGGCACGCTGCGTCAGCGCGGCGGTGTGAGCGGGTTCACCAAGATGGACGAATCCCCCTACGACTGCTTCGGCTCCGGCCATTCCGGCACGGCACTGTCGGCCGCCATGGGGTTCGAGGTCGCGGGCGATCTGCTGCACAAGGACGGCCGCGTGGTTGCGGTCGTGGGCGACGGCGCGCTCGGGAACGGCATCACGTTCGAAGCGCTGAACAACCTGCGTTCCGCCTGCCGGGGCTTGATCCTGGTCGTGAACGACAACAAGATGTCGATCGCGCGGAGCACCGGGGCCATCTCGCGCATCCTGAACCGGATCATCACGGCCAAGCTCTACAACCGCGTGAAGGCGTCCCTCAAATTCGTGCTCCGCAGATTCCCGCACGGCGAAAACATGATCGGCAGCATCCGCGGGCTGGAGAGCTCGCTCAAAAGCCTGCTCGTGCCCGGCGTGTTCTTCGAGGAAATGGGCATCCGCTACATCGGACCCGTGAACGGCCACAACCTCGCCGAGCTCATCCATACGCTCCGCAGGGTGAAGGACAACGACCTCCCGGTCATCGTCCACGTCATCACGGAGAAGGGACGCGGCTGCAAGTACGCGAACGAGGACCCGGAGCTCTTCCACGGCATCGGACGGTTCAACCCGGAGACCGGCGAACTCATCCGCGACGCCGGGGCGAAACCGACCTTCTCCGCGGTGTTCGGGCGGACCCTGGAACGCCTCGCCGCCGAAGACCCGAAACTCGTCACCGTGGCCGCCGCAATGGCGCTCGGCTGCGGCATCTCCCATGAATTCATCCGCAAATACCGCGAGCGTTTCTTCGACGTCGGGATCGCCGAGGAACACGCCATCGCGTTCGCGGCAGGGCTCGCGGCCAACGGCTGCCACCCCGTCGCCGCCATCTACGCCACGTTCTCCCAGCGCGCGCTCGACTGCCTCTTCCACGACGTCGGGCTGCAGAATCTCCCGGTCGTGCTCTGCGAGGATCGCGCCGGTCTGGTCGAGGACGGCCCCACGCACCACGGCATCCACGACGTGTCGTTCCTGCGGGCGATCCCGAACCTCGCGATCCTGATGCCCGCAAACGAAGACGAGCTCCCGATGATGATGGAAACCGCGCTGAAACGCTCCTGCCCCGCCGTGATCCGCTATCCGAAGGGAAATTCCGGCCGGCCAGACGACGACCCCGCGCCCGCTCCAATCGAATGGGGCAAGGCGGCGGTCGTCCGCGAGGGCGGCGACATGTCGTTCTGGTGCGCCGGACGAGAAATCTACACGGCGATGGCCGCCGCGGACATCCTCGAGCGCGAACACGGCATCCATGCGGCGGTCGTGAACGTCCGCTTCCTGAAGCCCTTCGATGAAGCGCTCTTCCGCCGGTATCTCTCGAAGCCCGTCGTGACAGTGGAGGACCACGTGAAACAGGGCGGTCTCGCGTCCATCTGCGCCGAACTCGCCGCCGGCACCCCCTGCCCCGGCATGGCGTCGTTCGGCTGGGAAGCGGACGTCATCATCCCGCACGGATCCACTGCCCAGGTCAGGAAGGAATTCGGCTTCACGCCCGAGGCCATGGCCGAAGCCGCCGCGAAACTCGTCAGGCGCGCCTGAGCGCGTTTTTGAGTTCGGCTGAGCTCGGCAGGGACCGCCCGGGGCATTATTCCCGCACCTGCTCCGGCGAGCTCACAAAATGCCGTCTTTTTCGCCCGTTCGACTTGATTTTTGGCAAAAATGTGGCATAGTAAGAAGCATCCGTTTTCGCAACCCTGTGGTGTAACGGCAGCACAAGTGGTTTTGGTCCACTTAGTTCAGGTTCGAATCCTGACAGGGTTGCCATTTTCCCCCGGAAACGCGCCCGAAACGGCGTTTTTCGGTGCTGGAACGGCCCGTAGCGGACTTTTTTTGAGAAAAATGTGCGTTTCGAGCTTGATTTTTCGGGAATGGATGCTAGATTAAATACATACCGGTTGCGGGCGTAGCTCAGTGGTAGAGCGTCACGTTGCCAACGTGATTGTCGAGGGTCCGACTCCCTTCGCCCGCTCCATTTTCTTTTTTGGAGCGTCCGGTGTACTTGATGCGGGCGTAGCTCAGTGGTAGAGCGTCACGTTGCCAACGTGATTGTCGAGGGTCCGACTCCCTTCGCCCGCTCCATTTATTTTAAATCAAGAGTCCAGGAGTCCCGGCCATGAAAACGTTCCGCGCTGTTTCCCTCTCGCTTCTCCTCTTCGCTCCCCTCCTGCTCACCTCCTGCGCCGACTGCTGGCACGATTACTGGAACAAGGACAATCCGCCCCCGGATACGCCCGCCGTCGATCCCGTCGAACCCGCCGGGACGCCGTCCGTGGTGCTTCTGACCGACGACCAGCTGGTGCGTTCGGCCACGCAGTCGCTGATCCTGGCGCTCACGCGCAAGGGCCTCACGGGGACCGGCATGTACGCCCCGCAGAATTCGATCTACGCCGACCGGATCTTCCGCGCGCTCATCGACGAGGCGATCGTGAATTACGGCAGCGATTACGTGCTGGAGGTCTCCGCGCCGAACGACGAGGGCATGGACGTCACCGTCGCCAAGGAGATCGGGGCCTCGCCGGTCATTCATATCGCGGCGAAACGCCGCCGCTGAACCGCTTTTTCCCGTTTCCCCTCATGACCGCCACCGAACGCAACGCCTGGCTAGCGGCCGACGACGACGCGCTCCTGCGCGCATGCGACTTCATCATGCAGAAAGGGACCGGGAACGGCGGCCAGAAGATCAACAAGACGTCCTCCGCCGTGCGCCTGAAACACCGTCCCACAGGGATCGCCGTGTCCGCGAACGAGGAACGCAGCCAGTCGCGGAACCGTCACATCGCCCTCCGGAAGCTCCGGTACGAAATCGCCATGAACATCCACGCCGAACCCGATGCCGGGTTCGCGCTGCTGCCCTCTCCCTCGCCTTCGAATCACGCGCGTCTGATCCCGTGGATCGCGGAGCTGTTCGACCGGCTGAACGAGACGGATTACGACCTCTCGGAGACGGCGGAACAATGCGGCGTCTCCGTTTCGCAGCTCGAACGCGCCATGCGGAAACACCCCGCCGTGTGGAGGCGTTATTGCGAGCTGAGACCGGCGAAAGAGGCCGGTCCCGACCTCAGATCCTGATGTCCATCGAAATATCGCTGGACTTCACCGAATGTGTCAGCGCGCCGGAGGAGATGTAGTCCACGCCGGTCTCCGAGAGCGTCGGGATGCGCCCGAGCGTGACGTTGCCGCTGGCCTCGAGCCGCGCCTTGTTCCGCGCGATCCCAACGGCCTTCACGACCTGCTCGTTGTCCATATTGTCGAGCAGGATGTACTCCGCGCCGGAGAGCAGCGCCTCGTCGAGTTCCTCGAGGGAATCGACCTCGACCTCGACTTCGAGCTGGGGATACATTTCACGGGCGCGCCGGACCGAACGCAGGATGCCGCCTTTGCCCTCCATCCCGGCGAGCTCGCGGTGATTGTCCTTGATCATGATCCGGTCATAGAGCCCGATGCGGTGATTGTGCGCGCCGCCGGTGGCCACGGCGTATTTCTCGAGGTTGCGCCAGCCCGGCGTGGTCTTCCGCGTATCGAGGATCTCCGCGCGGTTCCCGGCGAGCTCCTGATACTGGTGCGACGCGGTGGCCACGCCGCAGAGACGCTGGAGGAAATTCAGCGCGGTGCGTTCGCCGGTGAGGAGCATGCGCGCCGGACCGGTGATCTCGGCCATGATCGTGCCGCGCGGACAGAGTTCGCCCTCGCGGACTTTCGACGTGAAAACGATATTCGGGTCGAGCGTGTGGAAGAGTCGTTCGGCCACCGGGAGCCCGGCGCAGACGAGTTCCTCTTTCGCGATCAGGACGGCCGTGGCCTTCAGGTCGGCGGGGATGACGGCGTTCGTGGTGGCGTCGCCGATGTCGCCCAGATCCTCCTCGAGGGCCAGTTGTATCAGGATATCGGTGCGTTTCCAGTCGATTTCGGGGATCGCCATAATCTATAATCTCCAGTAGTGTGTCAGGTTGTTTGGGTTCTCGTCAGGATTCCGGTTCGTACATCACGGAGATCGGCTTGATCTCCAGTGCCCTGCCGGTCGTCATATCGTAACGGATCACGGCCGCGTCCAGGCGGATGCCGGTCTCGACCACGGGGAATTTGTGCGGCATGCCGGTGCGGAACTTCGCGATCACGTCCGGCACGGCGCGCCCGAGGATGGAATCGGCGGCGCCGACCATGCCGACGTCCGAGATGAACGCCGTTCCGCCGGGCAGGATGCGCGCGTCCGCGGTCTGAACATGGGTATGGGTGCCGAGCACGGCTGTCACGCGTCCGTCCAGGAACCACGCGAGGGCGGCCTTTTCGCTGGTGGCCTCGGCGTGGATGTCCACGACGATGCACTTGCAGGTGATCGGTATCTGCGTGAGGATCTGTTCGGCGGTCTCGAACGGGCAGTAGGCGCTGTCCTTCATGAAGACCTTGCCCATCAGCGAGATGACCGCGACGTCGCCCCCGGCGGGGTTACGCGTGCAGAGCCAGCCGCGGCCCGGCTGGAGCTTGCTCATGTTGGCCGGCCGCACGACGTTCTTCATCCCGCGGATTTCGTCCTCAAATTCCTTGCGGTCCCAGGTGTGGTCGCCGGAGGTGAAGACGTCCACGCCGTCCATCTCGCGCAGGCAGGACTGGTTCAGTCCGGCTCCGGCCGCGCAGTTCTCGCCGTTTGCGATCACAAACGTGCACATATACTGCTGTTTCAGCTGCGGGACCAGGGCCTTCACAGCCTTGCGTCCGCCCTTGCCGACGACGTCGCCGATGAACAGCAGATTCAGCGTAGCTCCGCTCAATTTCATTCCCCTTGCGTCAAAATTGTTTGCCGATTCGATTTGAAAAATGCCGCCGCAGGCGGTATATTTTTCAGACCGGAACAAAATATAGTCCCGGAACCCGAAAACTGCAACCCCGAAACCGGAAAAAACACCGAAAATCATGAAGAAAACCGCGCCCCCGAACGACCCCTGCGCCACGGAGGAAGCCCCCACCGGGGAAATGCCGCAGGGACGGCATGACGGAGGCACCTTCTCCACGCTCCTGAAATACGCCCTGAAGATCGGAGTGACGGCGGCAATCGTGGCCGTGCTCGTCCATACGTCGCGGAAACACGGCACGTTCGAAGGATTCGACTTCCGTTCGCTGAACTGGGCATGGCTCGCGGCTGCGTTCGTCCTCTACATCGTGCATCTCTTCGTGAACGCCTGGCGGTGGCGGCTGCTGCTGGCGTACCGCGCCATTCCGTGCTCGCTTTTCTCCGCTTTTTCCCTCACCACGCAGTCGTTTTTCTTCTCGCTCGTGATGCCCGGCGGGGCCATCGGCGGCGACGTGATCCGGGCGGGATTTCTGGCTTACCGGGTCCCGAAAGGACAGAAATTCGACGGCGTTTTCACGATCCTCATGGACCGGTTCACCGGCATGATCGGCATCTTCCTGACCGCGTTCCTCGCCCTGCCCTTCTCCTGGCGGTATCTTCAGGACGCCGAACCCCGCGCGAAACTCCTGACGTACGTGCTGCTGGCGGGTTCTGCCGCAGGGCTGGCGGTGGCGGCCGCGGTGCTCATGCACCGGACGCTGGAAAAGCTCGCCGTCTTCCGCTGGGGCGAATCCCTCGCGGACAGGCTCTCGCGCGGGTTCTTCTCCCGGATGCTGGAAGCGCTCGACTCCTACCGCGACGCGAAAAAAGAGCTCGTCCTCTGCGTCCTCGCGAGCATCGCCGGCGTGAATTTCGTGCTCGGGCTGTGCTTCTACTGCGTGTGTCTGGCGTTCACGCCCGGCCTCGCGCCGCTCTTCGCCCCGATCGTCGCGGCCATCCTCGGCGCCGCCCTCGCCGGGGTGCAGGACTGCGACGTTTCCGCCCTCGCCCCCACGCTCGTCATGACCGCCGTCATCATCGCCGGCGGCCTCTTCGGCGGGTTCTTCTTCCTCTTCGACAACCCCGCGCGCAAACGCGCCCCCGCCCCCGACGCGCCATGAAGCCGACCGACCGCGCCAAAGACCTGCTCCCGCGGTGGCTGCTCTTCGCGGCCTATGCGGCGGTCACGTTCGTCCTCGTGCTCCGGCACGAACCCTGGGCGGACGAACTTCAGGCGTGGCTCATCGCGCGCGACTGCACGGTCCCGGAGATCTTCTCCGCCATGAAATGGGAGGGGCATTTCGTCCCCTGGTACCTCATGCTCCACGTCTTCGCGGCCAACGGCGCGCCCGTCCTGTGCATGAACCTCCTCTCCTGGGCGTTCCTGACCGCCGCCGGAGCCTTTTTCATCTTCCGGGCGCCGTTTTCGCTCCCGCTGAAAGCCCTCGTGCTGTGTTCCTCCGGGATGCTCTTCTGGTACCCCGTGGTCGCGCGGTGTTACGCTCCGATCCCGCTGCTGATCTTCCTGCTGGCGTCCGTCTGGAGCCGACGCCTTGCGCGCCCCCTGCTCTTCGGGCTCCTGCTCGCGCTCCTCACGAATACCCACGCGTATTTCGAGGGGTTCTGCGGCGCGGTCTTCGCGATCTGGGCGTACGACGCGTGGAAGGCCCGTGCGACGCTTCCCCGCGCCACGATCAAGCGCATCGTCGGCGGCATGGCCGTCGCGGCCGCCGGTGCGCTCTTCGGGTTCGCCCAGGTCGCCCCGGGCATGCTCCGCGCGCGGTCGGTCGGCAACCAGCGGTTCTGGCCGATGAAGATGAACTTCTTCGAACGCGTCTCGACCGCGTTCGTCGATTTCGCCGGAACCAGCAAGGAAGTCGCGAACGTCCGTTTCCCGCCCCTCGAATACCTCTGGGCGGCCCTCGCGCTGGTCCTGATCGCGTGGTTCGTGCGCCGCCGCCGGACGGCGCTCCTGTATCTCGCGCTCGCGGCCGTCATCTTCCCTGCGTTCTATTTCTTCCTGCCGCCGCATGACCACCCGTTCCAGTCCGGGTTCCAGCTGATCCTCGACTTCGTCTTCCTGCCGTTCTTCGCGGTGGCCGTCCTGACGCTCTTCCGCGCCTCGAAACGCATGGGTCTGCTCTGTCTCGCGTCGTTCCTGTGGACGATCCTCTTCGCGATGTTCCTGTTCTATTTCCTGCCGCAGCGCGCCCTGCTGGTCTTCCTCGTCTTCCTCTTCTGCTGCTGGATCGTCCGTGAGAACCCGGACGAGGCCGTCCCCGCCGACGGGAGATTCTTCCGCGTCTGGGAAGGCCCGCATCCG
>JAFYBD010000153.1 GCA_017540385.1 Lentisphaeria bacterium | reverse complement strand
GCTCCTCCATGGCGGCGCGGGCCTCCGGGGTGTCGTTCAGACCGTCGATGAGCACGCGGTCGGGGTGCTGGAGATCGTCGATGGCCGTGCCCTCGGCCAGGAATTCCGGGTTCGAGAGGATTTGGAACCGGATGCCTTTTTCGTTCGAGCTCAGCACGCGGGCGAGCGCCTGCGCCGTGCGGATGGGCAGCGTGCTCTTCTCCACGATGATCTTGTCGCTGTCGGCATGTTCGATGATGCTGCGCGCGGTCTTCTCCAGATACTGCAGGTCGGCGGCGCGTCCTGCGCCTTCGCCGAAGGTCTTGGTGGGCGTATTCACGCTCACGAAGATCAGGTCGGCCTGCTTGATGGCGGCCGGGATGTCCGTGGAGTAGAAGAGGTTTTTGCCGCGGCGGCGGAGGACGACCTCCTTGAGTCCCGGTTCGAAGACCGGGAGCTCGTCGGAGTTCCACGCGTCGATGCGTGCGGAGTTGATGTCGACGACGGTGACGTTCACGTCGTGGCACTGGTCGGCGATGACGGCCATCGTGGGGCCGCCGACGTAACCTGCGCCGATGCAGAGGATGTTCTTGATCATGAGAGCGGAGTCGTGTGTTTGATGCCGAACCGGGTGCGGTCCGTCAGTTTCCGAGGATGTTGAAGAAGCGGATGAGGATCCACAGGATGAGTTCGACCACGAGCAGGATGAGCAGCGTCTTGTAGATGGCGTTTACGAACGGGCTGCGGCCTTCGTCCAGATCGTCGCCCGCGGAGGCGGTGTTCATGGCGTAGAACGCCTGGTGCTTCGGCAGACGCGGCACGTAGGTGAAGATGCGGCCGAGGGCGAGCGTGAGGCGCATTTCGCGGTTCAGGGCGCAGCCGTTGGCCTCCAGGAAACGCGTGAGACTGCGGCGGAAGAGCTTCAGGAGCGAGAGGATCACGAAGGGCGCGCAGATGATGATGAAGATGCCGAGCAGCACTGCGAGGATGCGCCAGACGGAAACGCCCTGCAGGCTCTTCGCCATGAAAGCGAAACTGCTGCCCAAGGCCGCGATGCCGACGCCGCCGCCCATGATGAGCATGGGCATCGAGATGCCGCCTTCCTTCTTCTCTCCTCCCGCGAGCTTTGCGTCGACGTTCTTCGTGACGTCAGCCTCGAGCGCGTCGGTCTTCGCCGCGAAGTGTTTCTCGGCCTGTTTCTGGATGATGTCGCCGATGCGGTAGAACGGCATGAGGATGGCTTCCTTCAGGGAGACCGGCTGCTGGATGAGGTCGGTGATGACCGCGTCCCAGATGAGTCCGTCGGGGGTGTAGAATACGCCGGACTTGCCGATGAAGAGGCGGCGCATGGTGCCGGCGGTGACGGCGACCGCGAGGGTCATGGACTTCGTGGCCGGGGCGGTGCCGGTGGTGGCGTTGATATACATCACGCAGACGTTGCTGGTGGCGGCGATCTTCTTGTGCGCGGCGACGTCGTGGACGATCATGCACATGTGGAAGTTGTAGCCGTTCATGACGAGCTTTCCGGCGAGGATGAAGGACCGCTTGTCGGGGGAGAACAGCGCTTCCATGTTGATGAAGTTGTTCAGGAACTCGCGGAGATTGGTCTGGCAGATGATGACTTTCCGCACGATGTCGCAGCAGGTCACGTGGTTGGAGACCACGGCGTCCTCGGCGATGATGGCGCGGATGTCGGCGAACGCGTTGGACGCGGCGACTTCGCGGAGACGGGCGAGGTCGAGACCGTCGAGCTTGTCGGTGTTCTTGCGGCCGATCCAGTCGCCGTAGGGAGCCACGGCGGCCTTCAGCGCGATCCATTCGGATTCGGAGATGGCGTCGGCGGGACCCGGCACGCTGGCGCGGAACGCCGCGAAGAACGCGGTCAGCGCAGCCGCGCGGTTCGGATTCACGCGTTCGTTCAGATGCAGGATGCACGCGGGATCGGCGGGCGCGAGCGGAGCCTTCTTGAAGAAGTCCTCGACGGAGGAGGAATCGTTCGGGTCGAAGGTGTTCACCGGTACCCGGGATCCGGCTTCGGAAGCGCCGGCATAGACGAGCGCGTGGCAGCTGTCGAAATAGGAGTCGACGTCGTCCGTGAACGCCTTGCACTGCGCCCAGAGGGCCGGGGTGGCGTCCTTGCCGTAGGGGAAGAGTTCGGCGGCGCGCGCCTCGCCCTCGTCGGTCCAGGCGAGGAACGCCTTCAGCATGGCTTCGAACGCGTCGAGTTCGGCCGCCCCGACGCCGTCGGCGCCGGAGACGTCCTTCTTTGACCCCACGGCAGCCATCGCGAACCTGATGCAGTCGGCCGCGATCGCGTCCTTCACGGGTTCCGGCGGGATGACGCCGTCGCCGTTCTGGAGCGCGCTGGAAACGAGCGTCTTGAATTCGTTGATCTGCTCGAACGTGATGGCGGAGGCGGAGTCCGCGCCGATGCGCTTCAGGGCGAGTTCGGCGGTCTCCTTCGCGCGGAGTCCGTCGGGATCGTCGGCGTTGAGCGCGGCCAGACGGAGCGCCGGGGCCGCCGTGATGAAGTCGGAGAGGTCGCCGACCGTGGAGAGGATCCATTTCAGAAGCTGGCGGACGTCCTTCACATGGATGCGGCCGGAGGCGTCCTGCGGGAGCAGGGCGAGGAATTCGGGCGGGCAGAGGAGGTTCTTCGCCGGGATGCTGGTGAGGGTCCAGTGCGCGGGATCGAGTTCGTAGGCGTGGCGGAAATCTTCCGCGGATTCGATGACGAGCTGGGTGGAGCCGCCGATGCGACGGAATTTCATGTTGGGATCGCCGGTGGGGTCAGTTTTTTTCATGATGTGGGGTCTCCTCGAGATCGGGTTGTTTATTGTTGCCTTGAAATTGCAGTAATGTCAGAAGCAGCAGGATCACAAGCCCCTGGACCAGCAGGACGCAGCAGGTGCGGACGTCGCCCCAGAGCAGCGGGACCGCGCCCAGTCCGGCCACCACGGACAGCAGATGGATGATCCGCACGGCCTGGGGCCGCGTGAGGCCCATCCGCACGAACCGGTGCGAGATGTGGTTGTGGTCGCCGACGTAGAACGGCTTGTGATCGTGAAGGCGGATGAGTACGACGGCGAACGCGTCGAAGATCGGCACCGCCAGGATGAAGATCGGGATCAGGACGGAGAATTTCGCGGAGGATATCTCCGGGTTGTAGTAGGTCACGCGGGCGCTCACCGCCGCCAGCAGAAATCCGACGAGATGGCTGCCTGCGTCGCCCATGAAGATCGACGCCGGGGCCCGGTTGTAGAGCCAGAATCCGCAGCAGGCGCCGGCGGAACACGCCGCGAGGGCCGCCGCGAAGAACTGGCCGCCGCCCCAGGCCGTGACCGTGAAGAAGACGAAGGCGATCGCGGCCGTGCCGACCGAAAGACCGTCCATGTTGTCGAAGAAATTCATCGCGTTCATGATGAAGACGATCCAGAAGACGGAGATCGGGATCGTGAGGAACGGCGAGCTCAGGAAGAGCGAGATGCGGAGCCCGCCGAAGAAGACCATCGCAAACGCGATCAGAAACTGCCCGGCGAACTTGAACGACGCGCGCATGGCGTGTTTGTCGTCGATCACGCCCAGCACGACGGATGCGACGGCGCACAGGCAGATGGCCGAGAGCTGACCGGAAATGTTGCGGAACCCTCCGACGATCTCCTCCGGGAAACGGTCCGGCGCGATCAGAAGAGCCGCCGCGCCCCCCAGGATCGGGATCAGCCAGGCGATCAGGATGGCCACGCCGCCGAGCAGCGGGGTGGGCTCGCGATGGAGCTTGTGCCCCTCGGATTTCGGCACGTCCATGATCCCCGTGCGGCGCGCGAGGATGCGGCACAGCGGCACGATCGGCAGCGACAGGAGAAACGACGCCGCGAACGCCGCGGCGTAAAGCCAGAGATAGCGGTTCAAAATGTCATCCTTCTTCGGTTCGGCTCCGGGCGGAAAAGGCCGCCCGGGATTTCAGATAATATATATTACCCGGGCGGGAATGTCAAGCGGAGTTAGGATGTTTTTTGCGCGTGAAGGTGCGCGCCCGTGCGTGAAGAGGCCGGAAGGATGGGATTATTGACGCTCGGCGGGGTCGGCTGCGTCGGATTCGGGGAGGGCGGTTTCCGTAGCGTCGACCGTCTCCTTGACGGCTTCTTCCACAGGCTCCTCTTCGTCTTCTTGTTCGGGGCGGCCGAACCGGATCGGCAGGAACGAGTGGGGGCCGGAATGGTCGTTGATGAATTCGATGGCGGAGATGTCCAGCGCCCGGTCGGGGTAGAGCAGGGCGTCGGTCAGGGGGATGCCGAAAAGCAGCCAGAGGCCGAGCCCGACCGAGAGGAACGGGCCGAAGGCGAATCCGCGGCGTCGGAATTTGGGATGGCGGAGCGTGTAGACCGGCATGAAGACGACCGCGATCATGGAGCCTGCGAGCATGATCCAGAGCGTCGGGAGCGCCCCTAGACACGCCGCGAACCCGGCGATGAGCTTCACGTCGCCCAGACCGAACGCTTCGCGTTTCATGACTTTCTCGCCGAGCCAGGAGAACAGCGTGAGCAGGGTGCCGAAGAGTCCGGCGGTCACCACGGAGATCAGGAATCCGCGCAGGTCGATCATGCGCAAATCCAAATCGATCCCGCGCACCAGATGATACAGCGGCCCCAGGATCAGCAGCGTGTACGTGAGCTCGTTCGGGATCAGCCGGACCTTCATGTCGATCAGCGCCGCCGGGAGTGCCACGGAGAGGGTCAGGAAATACAGGAACATCGTCGGGAGCGGGAGCTTGAAGTGCAGGACGTACGCGAACGACGCCATGTAGAGGAGCCCGACCGTGAGTTCGCCGATCAGGTATCGCGGCGAAATCGGGGCCCCGCACCAGCGGCATTTCCCGCGCAGGCAGAGATAACTGAAGATCGGGATGTTCTCGATCGGCGTGATGACGTGGTCGCAGTGCGTGCAGTGGGAGGGCGGCGAGATCAGGCTCATGCCGAGCGGCAGACGGTAGACGCAGACGTTCAGGAACGACCCGATGCAGCAGCCGAACCAGAACGCCACGAACGCGAAGAAGACCGGATACGCGTGGATCGCCTCGCCGAACACGGCGGGGTCGAAGATCGCGAGTCCGGGCGAATCCGCGAAGAAGTCGGAGAGCATGTCGGAGAAGCCGCCGGAGTTCATTTCAGGTCATCCAGCCACAGCGCCGCAGAGGCGTCGGAGGGTACGCGCCAGCCGGAACGAGGCGAGAGCGACAGCGGGGAGACGGCTGGGCCGTCGGGCGAACACGACCGTTTGAACTGCTGTGTGAAGAACCGGCGCAGGAAGAGCTCGAGCGTGCGGCGTATCTCGTCGTCGGGATACTGCCCGGAGAAGACCTTCTTCGCCCTGCGGAGGATTTCGCGCGGGGACTCGTTGAGCCGGACGAGGTGGAAGAGGTAGAAATCGTGGAGTTCGTACGCGCCGAGTATCTGTTCGGTCTTGTGCCCCGATTCGCCGTTTGCGGCCGCCGGGACGAGTTCCGGCGAGACCGGCGTGGCGAGGATGTCGCGGAGTACGTCGGCCGCCTTGCCGCCGAGGGAATCGGCGTAGAACGACACGAGATGCCGGACAAGCGTCTTCGGCACCCCGGAATTGATCGCGTACATGCTCATGTGGTCGCCGTTGTACGTGCACCAGCCGAGGGCACATTCGGAGAGGTCGCCGGTGCCCACGACGAGCGCGTTCGAGCCGTTCGCCACGTCCATCAGGATCTGGGTGCGCTCGCGCGCCTGGGCGTTCTCGTACACGACGTCCGTGACGGACGGGTCGTGGCCGATGTCGGCGAAATGCTGCAGGCAGGCGGGACGGATGTCGATGGTGCGGCAGTCGCAGCCGAGGAGTTCGGCGAGCTTCGCGGCGTTGTTGCGCGTCCGCGCGGTGGTGCCGAATCCGGGCATGGAGATGGCGATCACGGAGGACGCCGGGAGATCGAGGCGCGACGCGGTCTCGTGCGCTACGAGCAGCGCCAGCGTGGAGTCGAGTCCGCCCGATACGCCGATCACGAATCTGTCCGCGCGGGCGGTCGTCATCCGACGTGCCAGGGCGGTTTCCATCGTGGCGGCGATCCAGATGGTGCCGGTGCGGTCCTTCGGCAGGAAGGGCAGCGGGTCGCGTCCGAGCGAGGCGAGGCGTTTCGCGTCCTCCTTGAATTCCAGCAGGTACTGTCCTTTGGCGGCTTCGAACGCAGCAGGGAAATCGATCGCCGGGCACGGGTCGGAGAGGTCCGCCAGGACGGGTTCGCCGCCGCTGACCATGACGTTGCAGCAGACCGGCATGCCGTAACATCCGTCGGTGACGGATTCGCCGGAACACGGCGCGGCGAGGATGAAGTCTGCGGAATGAGCCTTCGCGGAAGCGAGCGCGAACGCCCGGAAATCAGCCGGGGCCATGAGGGCGGAGGGGACCGCCGAGGGGCAGAGGATGAGACGTTCGGGGTTGCGTTTGAGCAGCGTGGAGACGAGCTCGATGGGAGCGAATACGGTCGCCGGTGCGTCGAGCGGCTTTTTGTTGCGCGCGATGATCTTTCCGCCGCGGATGCAGACGTTCACGGCGTAGAGCACGCCGGAACGGGAGCGTTCGGGCAGGCCGACCACGAACGTGACCGGGAGCGTGGCGGTCTTTTTGAGGAGAAACGCGAGCGCTTTCGCCGCGGCGTCGAGCAGGATGTTCTGGCGGAAGAGGTCGCCGCAGGAGGCTCCGGTGAGGCAGAGCTCGGGGAATACGACGACGGACACGCCGCAGGCGGCGTGCATTTCGAGCGCGGCGAGGATCTGGCGGGCGTTGTTCGCGGGGTCGGCGAGCTGGAATCCCGCGCAGGAGAGATCGGCCGCGGCCTTGACGAGTTTCGGTTTCCGGGGCGTGGTTTTCCGTTTAGCGGCGGGGGATTTCTTGCGAATGGTCATGATCGGTCCTTACAGTTATTTTCGCCCGAAACGTCGTTCGATTTCGGGGATGGAGATGTTCAGCATGGTGGGTCTGCCGTGGGGGCAGGAATAGGGCAGGGCGCAGTGGGACATCTGTTCGATGAGTGCGGCGGCCTCCTGAAGCGAGAGTTTGTCGTGCGCCTTCACCGCGGCTTTGCAGGCCGCCCGGGCGAGCAGATCGGTCGCGAGACGCTGCCCAGCGCCGAGTTCGGCGATGCGCGCGAGCATGTCGTGGAAGAATCCGCCGACGTTCTCCTGTCCCAGCGCGGCCGGGATGGCGTTCAGCTTGATGGTGTTCCGTCCGAAGGGCTCGATCTCGAACCCGACGTTCTCGAACTCGCGGAGATTGCGCGAGACGTACGCCATGTCGCCGGGCGAAAGTTCGATGGTGATCGGCATGAGGAGTTTCTGCGAGAGCGTGCCGTCGACGCCGTTCAGGATGCGTTCGAAGAGGACGCGTTCGTGCGCGGCATGCTGGTCGATCAGCACGAGTCCGCCGGGGATGGCCGCCACGATGTAGGAATTCTCCAGCACGCCGAGCAGACGCAGCCCCGCGCCGCCGAAATCCGTGACCGGGGCGTCCTCCGCGACGAGACGGAAATCCGGGGCGGGTTCGGAGAGATCGTTTGACGCGGTCTTGTCGTCCGGCAACGGCAGCGGAGTGTCCGCGGCGGACGACGGGGGCGAGGCGAAACCGTCTGGTCGCGCATGAGGGAACGGCGCCCGGACGATCGAGCCGATCACGCGATATCCCACGCGCGCGGATTCGAGGAGGGATTCGACGGACGTCACGAGTCCGGCCGCCGGAGCGCCGGTCGCGGGAGTCTTCGGATCGGCAGGCGGAGGCGTATTCTGCATGTCCGGGGAGAAATCCGGGAACAGCCGCGCGGAGGTTTCCGCAGGGTCGCTCACGCCCTCCATCGTGACCGGGATCACGGCGTCGTTCGAACGCAGCGCCGAGGAAACGGCGGTCCTGACCGCCGCGACCACGTCGAATTCGTTGCGGAACCTGACCTCGCGTTTCGTGGGATGCACGTTTACGTCGACCGACCCCGGCGGCATCGTGAGGAAGATCAATGCTGGCTGGAATCTGCCGCGTTCGAGCATGGGCCCGCAGGCCTCCTTGATCGCGCGGTAGACCGGGGTGGATTCGACCGGACGGGCGTTCACGAAGATGCGCTGTTCCGACCTCGAATTGCGCGTGAACCCGCGCCGTGCGATGAAACCGTTCACGGTGATCCCGCGGTCGATGCGGGAGAACGGCAGAAGCGCCTCGGCGTATTCGCGTCCGAAGAACTCGCGGATGCGCGGCAGGATGGACGGCGCGGATGGGGTGGAGAGCAGGATGCGTCCGTCGGCCTTCAGCACGAACGCCACGTCGTGATGCGCGAGCGCGATATTCGTGAGGATGTCGACGATGTGGCGTTCCTCGGTCGCCACGGTGCGCAGGAATCCTTTCCGCGCGGGGACATTGAAGAAGAGTTCGCGCGCGGTGACCTCGGTGCCCGGAGGACACCCGGCGGGTTTCTCGGAGACGGCGCGTCCGCCCGCGATGAACACCTCCACGCCCTCGGGCGTCTCGCGTCTGCGCGTGCGGATGGTCATTTTGGTCACGGCCGCGATGCTCGGCATGGCTTCGCCGCGGAACCCGAACGAGGAGATGTCGAAGATGTCGGCCTCCGAGGAGATCTTGCTCGTGGAATGGGGATCGAGGCAGAGCAGGGCGTCGTCGGCGTCCATGCCCTCGCCGTCGTCGGCGACGCAGATGGACCGCCGTCCGCCGTCCTCGATGGTCACGGTGATCTTCAGCGCCCCCGCGTCGAGGGAGTTCTCGACGAGCTCCTTCACGATGGACGCGGGGCGTTCGACGACTTCCCCCGCCGCGATCTTGTTGCAGACCTCGTCGCTCAGCTGTTTGATCTTGCTCATGACGCAGTCCTTTGGTCGGCGGTGGGGTCGCCTGGTGCCGGGAGCGCGTCGGGGAGGGGGGACGGGAGCAGGAAGAACATCCTGTCGAGATAGTAATCCGCCTCGTCGTTCCGGCCGGAGGCTTCGAGCACTTCGGAAAGCAGGAAGAGGATTTCGACGTCGTCGGGGTAGAACAGGAACAGCGTGCGGAGGAGGTCTTCGGCGTGTTCATAGTCGCGGTCGGCCATCAGACGGCGCACGCGGAGCACGTCCTGCTGGAGATTCGGACGGCGGCCGGCGGAGTCGCCGGAGACGGAGAAGAAGCCAGGGAACAGGAAATCGTCGGAGAACGCGATCGGGGCCTTCGGATCGAGCGTGAGCGAGAATCCCGCGTCGTGGACCGGTTCGGCCGCCGACTCCTCGGTGTTGATGCGGTACAGGGAGATCAGGATCACGGTGGTCAGGATGACGAACGCCATGAATACGATGAACGGCGTCATGTCGCCGGCGCCGTTGTCCTGTGTCCTCCCGGAAGGCACGTCAGGCCTCCTTGTCCCGCGTCAGGCAGGGCGGGAAATGGCACGCGCATGCGTGTCCGGGGGCGAGCTCGCGCAGCGGAGGAGGTTCCGAGGCGCATTTCCGGCGCTGTTCGTCGGAGAGCGCGGCTGCGTGGTCGCAGCGGTCGCAGAAACGGCATCCGCGCCCGAACTTGTCCGGAGACGGGACGGTGCCGCGAATGGTGTTCAGGCGGCTGTGTTCGCCCCCGAGCACCGGCACGGCGCGGATCAGCGCGGAGGTGTAGGGGTGGATCGGATTCGCGAGGAGTTCGGCCACCGGAGCGGTCTCGATGATGCGTCCGGCGTACATCACGGCCACACGGTCGGCGAGTTCGGCCACGATGCCCAGGTTGTGCGTGACGAGGATCACGGCCATGCCGCGGTCGCGTTTCAGGGACAGCAGCAAATCGAGTATCTGCGCCTGGATCGTCACGTCCAGCGCGGTCGTCGGTTCGTCCGCGACCAGAATGGACGGCGCGCAGCCGAGTGCCATGGCGATCATCACGCGCTGCTGCATGCCGCCGGACATCTCGTGCGGATACTGTTTCGCCCGGTTCGCGGGGTCCGGGATGCCGACCTGACGGAGGAGTTCGACCGCTTCGGCGTCGGGGTCCGTCACGTCCTTGCGGTGGAGCCGGACGGCCTCGGCGATCTGGTCGCCCACGCGGAACACCGGGTTCAGCGAGACCGACGGTTCTTGAAAGATATAGGAGATGCAGCCGCCCCGAACGTGCCGGAGACTGCGTTCGTTCAGCGTCAGGACGTCCGCCACGCCGCCGTTTTCCGGTCCCCGGTCCAGCAGGACCCGACCCGAGAGCACGACCGGGGGTTCCGGCAGCAGACGCGCGAGGGACATGCAGGTCACGCTTTTTCCGCAGCCGCTTTCGCCGACCAGGGCGAGCATTTCGCCGCGTTCGAGCGAGAACGAAACATCCGTGACGGTCGGCAGGAGCCCGGATTCGGAGCGGAATTGAACCGAAAGGTCTTTGACGTCGAGCAATGGCATGGTGGATTCTCCAAAAAACACTGCTAATAACATACAGCGCGAAGAGCGGAAATCAATCGAAAAAGCGAAAGAAACCCCAAAAAAAGTCCTTGACAACCGCCAGGAACCGTGCTATATTCCGACATGATCCATCCGTTTGTCACCCCCCCCCATGCAACACAACTAGCGGAAATCCGACATGAAACACTCTCTCCCGATCCTCCTCGCGGCCATTCCGGCAGCCGCGCTCCTCACACTCTGCGGTACCCTCTCCGGAGACGACGCCCCGGCTGTCGGACGGCGCGAACCCCTCGCGATCCCGGCGTCCCAGGGCAAGTACGATTTCTCCAAGCTCAAAATGGAAAAACTCGGGCGCGGCGTGATCGCGATCCGGCAGAACGCCGACGAGGTCTTCGTGACGTGGCGTTATCTCTCGCGCGACCCGATGAACACGGCGTTCAACGTCTACCGCGATGGCCGCAAGCTCAACGACTACCCCGTCAGCGAAACGACTTATTTCATTGATAAGAACGCGGGCGGGGGCGCGTACGCGGTGAAACCGGTCGTGGACGGGAAGGAACTCGACGAGAGTTCGCGCGCGTGGACGCTGCCGGCAAACGCCCCGGTCGGGTACGTCGACATCCCGCTGGACAAGCCTGCGGGCGGGACCTCGCCCGACGGCGTGGCGTACACGTATTCGCCGAACGACGCATCGGTCGGGGACGTGGACGGCGACGGCGAGTTCGAGATCATCCTGAAGTGGGACCCCTCGAATTCGCATGACAACGCCCACGACGGATACACCGGAAACGTTTATCTCGACTGTCTGAACGTCACAGGGGAACGCCGCTGGCGGATCGACCTCGGCAGGAACATCCGCGCCGGGGCGCATTATACGCAGTTCATGGTGTACGACCTCGACGGAGACGGGATCGCGGAGGTGGTGTGCAGGACGGCCGACGGCACGGTCGACGGCACGGGCAAAGTCATC
>JAFYBD010000002.1 GCA_017540385.1 Lentisphaeria bacterium | reverse complement strand
CGCCTACAATTTCTACACGAACGTGATCCCCGGACAGGACCTCTCCACGAAGCCCTACTGGCGCGACGTCGGGACCCTGAAGGCGTATTTCGAGGCGAACATGGACCTGCGGAGCACCACGCCCCACCTGGACCTCTACAATCCGCTCTGGCCCATCAACAACTACCACTACAGCCTCCCGCCCGCCAAGTTCATCCACAACGAAGAGGTCGACTCCTCCGGGCTTCCCAGGATCGGCAAGGCCATCAACTCCATCGTGTGCGACGGCTGCATCGTCTCCGGCAGCACCGTGACCGATTCGATCCTCTTCAACAAGGTCTTCGTGCACAGCTACGCCACGGTCCATAACTGCATCCTGCTGTCCGACGTGGACATCGGCGAACACTGCCGCATCCGCAACGCCATCATCGACAAGCACAACATGATCCCGCGCGGGACCATCATCGGCTACGACCGGGCCGCGGACGAGAAATGCTACTTCGTCGTCGACCTGGGCGTGGACGAGAGGGGCAACCCGCAGTGGCTGACCGTGATCCCGAAGGAACGCCATTCGCTCCAGGTGATCCATCCGTCGGCGGACCTCTCCAAGATCGACGGCGACGCCGAACCCGCCGCAGGAGACGCCGCAAAGGCGTGACCGAGAGGTTCCGACAATGCCTGCAGGGGTACCCTCCGGCCTCTGGGACCGCGTTTACGAACGGGTGAAAACCGAACTCGGTTCCGCACCCGGCTGCCATGATTTCGCCCACACGCTCCGCGTGCTGAAGAACGCCGAGCGCATCGCCTCCGGGGAGACCGGATGCGACCGCGACGCCGTGCGTTTCGGGGCGCTCCTGCACGACGTGGCGCGGCCGGAGGAGCTCGCATCCGGGGGCAAACTCTGCCACGCCATGCTCGGGGCGGAAAAATCGCTCCGCATCCTGCGCGAGGAAGGCTGCGGGAACGAAGAGTTCGCCGCACATGTTTCCGAAATCGTCCGCACGCACCGTTACCGCGGCAGCCTCAAGCCCGCCACACCGGAGGCGCGCATCGTGTACGACGCCGACAAGCTCGACTCGCTCGGAGCGTTCGGCGTGGCGCGGGCGTTTCATTTCGCCGGACGGATCGGGGCGTGCCTGCACAATACGGAGGCGGAAGCGCTCGCTTCGGAATCGTATTCCAGCCAGGACTCCGCCTACCGCGAATATCTCGTGAAACTGAGGGGCCTGCCGGACCATCTGCTGACGGACACCGCGCGCAAACTGGCCGCGGGACGCGCCGAATTCATGCGCATGTTCTTCGACCGGCTGAACGCCGAACAGGAGGGTCTGGTCTGATGTTCGCGTGGCTCCTCGACACCTGTTTCCCCGGCATGAGCGGATTCCAGCTGGCCATCGTAGCCGTGTCCGCGCTGCTCGTGGGCGTGAACAAGTCCGGCATCCCCGGGCTCGGCATGCTCCCCGTGATCCTGCTGGCGGTGGCGTTCGAACAGGCCCCCGGGTTCGCGACCGGGGTGATGCTGCTCATGATCTGCGCGGGGGACATCTTCGCGGTGTCGTATTACAGGAAGAACGCCGACTGGATGATCGTGGCGCGGCTGCTGCCGTACACGATGCTCGGGCTGCTGCTCGGATTCCTGACGCTGCGCTATCTGGCCGGGCCGGAACACCTCAAAAGTCTGATCGGCTGGATCATCCTGCTGCTCGCGGGCGTCCACCTGATCCGCATCACGTTCTTCAAGCACGCCGCCGTGCCGAGCCACTGGGCGTTCTCCGCGATCGTCGGGCTCGCCGCCGGATTCACCACGCAGGTCGCGAACGCGGCCGGGCCCGTGATGGCGCTGTACCTGCTGAGCATGAAACTGCCGAAGGACCGTTACGTCGGCACCTGCGCCTGGTATTTCATGATCATGAACTGGACGAAGCTCCCGGTGTTCTGTTTCGAGGGACGCGTCACGGTCGGAGCCCTGCGCGCCGTCCTGCCGACTCTGCCGCTCATCCTGGCCGGAGCCGTCCTCGGCGTGCTCTTCGTGCGGAAAGCGCCGCAGCGCTTCTTCGAAATCGTGATCGAGATCATCGTCATCGTTTCCGCGGTCAAACTCCTTTGGCCTTCGCATACCGTCAACAACACCCCCGAACCCGCGACCGTATCCGAACCGCTTGAAGCGGCGGCGCCCGCCGAGCTTCCCCCGCCGGGACCGGAACCCGTCGGGGCGGGCTGACACTTTTTTCTTTCCCCCTCACAACGGAGACCCCATCATGGAACCCACACCCCAGAACAACAAAGAGCATACGACCGGCAGCATCCGCGTGGACGATCCGTCCGCGACGAAGTCCGCGCTGAACATCCCGGTCGGGGAACAGCCGAACAAAGGCCCCGATGCCCCGCTGAAACAAATCGAAGAGAAAGTCTGGAACATCCGCACGGCCGACCTGCCGAAAAGCAAGGTCCTCCCGCTCGCCGTCGAACGCATCCTCCTGCTGACGGTCAAGAATTTCGTCAAGAACAAATGCGGGCTCCGCGCATCTTCGCTGACCTACCTCACGCTCATGTCGATCGTCCCGCTCTTCGCGCTTCTGCTCGGCATCGCCCGCGGATTCAGCTTCGAGGAAATGCTCCGCGAGAAGCTCGTGGAGAGCTTCGTCGGGCAGGAACAGGTAGCCGAGTGGCTCCTGAACTTTGCGGATACCGCGTTGAAAGTCGCTTCCGGCGGCGTCATCACGGGCATCGGCGTGGGCATGCTGTTCTTCACCGCACTGAAGCTCCTCTCCAACGTCGAAAACTCGTTCAACGACATCTGGGGCATCAAGCAGGGGCGGCCCGTGCTCCGCAAGCTCAGCGACTACATCACGCTGCTGCTCCTCTGCCCCGTCTTCGCCGTGGTCCTCCTCGGTATCAACACCCTCGGCATGGCCAGCATCGAAGGACTCGTGGGCATCCCGGGCAAGAGCTATCTGGTGAACGCCATCCGCTTCGTCTCGCCGTTCATCCTCTCCTGGGTCATGTTCTTCTTCCTCTACCTCTTCATCCCGAACACCCGGGTCAAGCCGAAGGCGGCGATCGCCGGGGCGATCCTGACCGGCTCGCTCCTGATCGTCCTCCAGTACATCTACATGTTCCTGCAGACGATCCTGACCGGGTACAACGCGATCTACGGCAGCTTCGCGGCCCTGCCGTTCTTCCTCCTGTGGCTCCAGGCCAGCTGGACCGTGATCCTGCTCGGCGCGCAGTTCTCGTTCGCCGTCCAGAATGTCCACTACTACGAATACTATCCCGGCGACCAGCCGCTCTGCTACCACTACCGCTCCATCTGCGCCCTGCGCATCATGAAGCTCCTCGGCGACTCGTTCAACGACCGGGCCGGAGCGGTGACCGCGTCGGACATCTCCGGCCGGCTGGAGATCCCGATCCGCATCACCCGCGCCGTCCTGAACGATCTGATCACCGCCGGGCTCGTGATCGCGGTCTCGACCGACCGCCGCAAGGACGATTCCTTCATAAACAAGGTGCCGCTCGGGGATTTCATCCCGACGACCATCCTGGAGCGCCTCTCCAACATCGGCGACAGCGGCTACCGCTCCCCGGACGCCGAAGACGAGGAGCAGCTCCTGGCCGATCTCTGGGGTGCTGCCGAAGCATGCCCCCAGAACGCCCCGCTCGTGGTCTTCAAGCCCGACGTCGCGGCAGAGGCGGACTCCGCCGCAACGGCGAAAGCCTGAGCCCTCTCCCGGCTCCCGGCGACATCCCGGACCATCCCCCCGTCGACCCGCTTCCGAGCGGCGGCGGGGTGTCTTTTTTTGCGCGTCAACCGCGCATTTTCGGCGCGTCCGCCCTTGTTTATTTAGAAAAACGTGATATATTATCTAGTTATAAACATTCAAACAAAAACATCCCATACACAACCCACCCATTCACCCACAGGGGAAACCCATGAACAATGCCTTTTCCTACCTCGGAGAAGTGGAGCCCGAAAAGGGCAACCTGATCAAGGGGCTCCAGCTCATCCAGACCCGCGAAGGATACGTTTCGAACGACGGCATCCTGGCGGCGGCGGAACATTTCGGCATTCCGGCAGCGGAAGTCGAAGGCGTCCTGACGTTTTATGCACAGTTCAAGCGCACGAAACCCGGCAAATATAAACTCAGCGTCTGCGACGGCACCGCCTGCCATATCAAGGGCTCCACGCAGATCCGCGCCTGGGTCTCCGCCGAGCTCGG
>JAFYBD010000152.1 GCA_017540385.1 Lentisphaeria bacterium | reverse complement strand
GTCAGGGCAAGAGGCTTCAAAACGTCCGTCTCCGTGCGTTGCTGGTGGTTTGGGCTGCTCCGGGCGTCCCTTCTGCCGCTGCGAAAATGCGCCGAGCGGAGGACGGTCCGGAATTCCCGATCATGCGTCCGGTACGGACAAATGAGGTCCGCCCGAATGAAGGGGAGGGGGTTATGACCGCGCTTCCCGGAATGACTTCTGGCCGGGGCGATCATGTGGAGGATACAGTTAATGTAGCACGCGCTGTGCATTATTTCAAGCGGATTCCCCGAAAAAAGTCGTAATTCGTCCCATGACGCGCCCTTTTTCTCCGCTCTTCGGACCCGCCCCGGCTTTTTCCGTTTTTTTTCGGCGACACGGCAAAAAACATCGGATTTCCGGTTGATAATTGCCCCGCGCGAGGGTATATTATTAGATGGAAATCAACTGAAAACAGACGCCGCCGGAAACGGCGTCAAACCATGGAAAAGACGATGAACGAGACAGGCTTCGACAACGCACGCTATCTGGAGGAACAGTCCGCCGAAATTCTGCGCCGGGCGGAACGGTTTCAGAACAAACTGTACATCGAATTCGGGGGCAAGCTCGCCTACGACTACCACGCGGCGCGCATCCTGCCGGGCTTCGACCCGAACGTGAAGCTCAAACTGCTCCAGCGCCTGAAGGACAAGATCGACGTCGTGATCTGCATTTTCGCCGGGGACATCGAGCGGAAGAAGATCCGCGCCGACTTCGGCATCGCCTACGACGCCGACACCTTCCGCATCATCGACAATCTCCGCTCGCTCGGGATCAACGTGAAAGCCGTCGTGGTCACGCGTTACGAGGATCACCCCGCCGTGAACAACTTCATCACGAAGCTCGAGCGCCGCAACGTGGCCGTCTACAAGCACAAGACCATCAAGGGCTACCCCGCCGACGTCGACCTCATCGTGAGCGATTCCGGCTACGGCGCGAATCCCTACGTCGAGACCGACCGGCCGATCGTGATCGTGACCGGACCCGGCCCCAGCAGCGGCAAGATGGCCACCTGCCTCTCCCAGGTCTACCACGAGCACAAGCGCGGCGTCGCGGCCGGTTACGCCAAGTTCGAGACGTTCCCCGTCTGGAACCTGCCGCTGAACCACCCGGTGAACATCGCCTACGAGGCCGCCACCGCCGACATCGGCGACGTGAACATGGTCGACTCGTTCCACCTGGACGCCTACGGCACGACCGCGGTGAACTACAACCGCGACATCGAAATCTTCCCCGTCGTCCGCCGCATCATGGAACGCATCATGGGCGAGGGCAACGTGTACAAGTCGCCGACCGACATGGGCGTGAACCGCGTCGGATTCGCCATTTCCAACGACGAGGTCGTCCGCGAAGCCTCCCGGCAGGAGATCATCCGCCGCTGGTTCCGCTACAGCGCCGAGTACGCGGTCGGCGCGACCGACATCAAGACCGTCCAGCGCGTCCAGATCATGATGGACAACCTCGGGATCAAGGCCGAGGACCGTCCCGTCGTGAACCCCGCCCGCGAGACCGCCGCACAGGCCGCCGTCATCCCCGGCCACGGCAACGACGGATTCTTCTGCGGCGCGGCGCTCCAGCTGCCCGACGGACGCATGATCACCGGCAAGAACTCCCCGCTCCTCCACGCCGCCGCGGCGTGCGTGCTGAAGGCGCTGAAGGCCCTCGCGAACCTCCCGCACGAACTCGACCTGCTCTCGCCCGACGTGATCGACTCCGTGGCCCACCTGAAAAAGATGCTGAAGAACCCGCGCGTCAGCCTCGACCTCGAGGAGACCCTCATCGCGCTCGCGGTCAGCACCACGGCCAACCCCGCCGCCAAGCTCGCGCTCAACCACCTGTCCGAGCTCAACGGCTGCGAAATGCACCTCTCGCATCTCCCGGCCCAGGGCGACGCCGCCGGACTTCGCAAGCTCGGAGTCAACCTCACCAGCGATCCCAAGTTCGCCAGCCGCGACCTCTTCGTGGAGTGATCTCTCATGCTCGATCCCGTCCAGGCCAGAAAACAAATCCTGAAGAACAGCCGGCGCGTGGTCCTGAAAGTGGGCACGCGTCTGCTCGCCGACCAGACCGCCATCGCGCGCCTGGTCCTGCAAATCCATGAACTCCGCCAGTCCGGCCGGCAGGTCATTCTGGTTTCCTCCGGCGCGGTCGGCATGGGCATGCGCGCATCGGGCCTCAAACGCCGTCCCCGCCACCTCTCCGAAGTCCAGGCCCTCGCGGCCATGGGCCAGGTCAAGCTGATGGCCATGTACGAGGCCGAATGTGCCAAGTACGGATTCAAGGCTGCCCAGCTCCTGCTCACGGCCGACGACCTGCGTTCGCGCGAACGCCACCTGAACGCCGTGAACTGCATCGAAGCCCTGCTCGCGCACGACGTGCTGCCGATCATCAACGAGAACGACCCGGTCTCCGTGAGCGAGCTCAAGTTCGGCGACAACGACACCCTCGCCGCCCTGCTCGGCTCCATGATCCGCGCCGACCTCACCATTATCCTCACGACCGTCGACGGCCTCCTCGACAAGAATCCGGACGGTACGCTCGGAAAACGCATCTCCGTGGTCCGCGGCGTGACCGCAGGCCTGAAGGAAATCGCCTCCGGCACCGACGATGCCGCGTTCTCCATCGGCGGGATGGCGTCCAAGCTCAACGCCGCCGAACTCCTGAACAGCGCGGGCGAAGCGCTCTGGATCGCCTCCGGCAGCGACGCCGACGTGATCTCGCGCATCTTCGCCGCCGAGGACGTCGGGACCGTCTTCCTGCCGCCCGACGGCATTCACAAGATGGGCTCGCGCAAACGCTGGCTCGCCTCGTTCTCGCGTCCCTCCGGCGTCGTCTCCGTCGACGATGGCGCGGCCGACGCGCTCACGAAGAAGGGCTCCAGCCTGCTCCCCTCCGGCGTGGTCTCCGTGACCGGAAACTTCCGGCGCGGCGACGTGGTGAAGATCACGCGCGCGTCCGACGGAGCCGTGCTGGCGAAGGGCATCACCAATTTCTCCTCCGAGGAGGCCGGACTCATCGCGCACCACAAATCCGCCGACCTGACCACGCTCCTCGGATGCGACGCCGAGGACGAGCTCGTCCACCGGAACAACATGGTCCTGCTATGACCTCCGACCGGACTGCCCCGGCCCGGAGGTTTTACATCAAAACCTACGGCTGCCAGATGAACCTGCGCGACTCCGATTCCGCCGCGGCGCTGCTCATCGAACACGGCTGGACGCCCGCAGACGGCGAGGCCGACGCCGACCTCGTGATCCTGAATACCTGCAGCGTGCGCGACCAGGCGGAACGCAAGGCCGTCGGCAAGCTCGGATTCCTCGGCAAGCTCAAGCGCGAACGCCCCTGGATGATCTTCGGCATCATGGGCTGCATGGCGCAGAACCGCGGAGCCGAACTTCTTAAAAGCATCCGCCACCTCGATTTCGTGATCGGCACCGGCCAGATCCACCGGATCCCCGAGGTCGTCGACGAGGTCGAGGAGAACCGCGTGAAGCGCGCCTGCCTCGAGCACGGCTCTGCCACGGACCACGGCATCGACGCCCACAGGTTCGACGGCGCGGAGTCGCCCCATTCCGCATTCGTCTCCATCATGCGCGGATGCAGCCGCTACTGCTCCTACTGCATCGTGCCGTTCGTGCGCGGCCCCGAGATCAGCCGACCGATGGACTCCATCCTCGCAGAATGTCGCATGCTCGCGGAGCACGGCGTGCCGGAGATCTTCCTGCTCGGGCAGAACGTCTCCGCATACGGACTCGACAACACCGCTCCGCCGCCCGACGACGCCCCCTCGCCGTTCGCCTGCCTGCTGCGCGCGATCGCGGAGATCGACGGCGTGCGGCGCATCCGGTTCACCTCGCCCCACCCGGCGTACTTCACGCAGGCGCTCATCGACGCCTTCACGCAGACGGAGAAAGTCTGCAAATACGTGCATCTGCCGCTCCAGTCCGGCTCCAACCGCATCCTGAAGCTCATGAACCGCCCGTACGACACCGCGAAATACCTCTCGATCGCCGACCGCATGAAGGAGCGCTGCCCGGAAATGTCGTTCTCGACCGACGTGATCGTGGGATTCCCGACCGAGACCGAGGCCGATTTCCAGGCCACGCGCGAGCTCATGGACCGCGTGGGATTCGACAACGCCTACATCTTCAAGTATTCGCCCCGCTCCGGGACGCGTTCCGCCCAAACCATGCCCGACGACGTGCCGCAGGAGGTCAAGGAGGAGCGGAACCAGATCCTGCTCGCCGACCTCGAGCGCCGCGCCGGAGACGCGAACCGCAAGCTCATCGGCCGGACGTTCGAACTCCTCGTCGAGGGCCCCAGCAAACGCAACGCCGCGCGCTGGAGCGGCCGCACCGACACGTTCAAGCAGGCAGTCTTCACGCCCGACCCGGAGAACCCGGTTGAAAGCGGCGATTTCGTGCGCGTGAAGATCGTCCGCGCCACCCCGACCACGCTGTACGGCAAGCTCGTCGCGGACGAAGCCTGACCCGCCGGACCCCAGCACCAAAAGGAACCCGCCATGAAACTCCTCTTCTTTTCCGACGTACACGGCGTGCCGAGCTCGCTGGAACGCCTTTTCGAACACGCCGATGCGCTCAAACCCGACCTGATGGTCATGCTCGGCGACGCATTGTACCACGGACCCCGCAACGGTGTGCCGGGCTGGTACGATCCGCAGAGGACCGCCGACCTGCTGAACGAACGCCGCACGCAGATTCTGGCCGTGCGCGGCAACTGCGACGCCGACGTCGACCAGTTCCTC
>JAFYBD010000151.1 GCA_017540385.1 Lentisphaeria bacterium | reverse complement strand
GGGCGGTTTCGGCCAGGGCGGCTTCGGTCAGGGCGGATTCGGTCAGGGCGGTTTCGGCCAGGGCGGTTTCGGTCAGGGCGGCATGATGGGCGCGCCCCGCAACGGCCAGCTCCAGCAGACCATTGATCGCCTGAAAGCGGAAACTCCGCGCGAACAGGCGTTGAAGAAGATCGAGGAGAAGGACAAGGAAGCGTACGACAAGGTCCGGAAGGAACTTGATGCGGCGAACGCCATGCTCCTTGAGCTCGCGAAGAAGGCCGAGATCGAACTCCCCGAAACGGCCGAACAGCAGAAGGCCAGGACGCTCGAATTCCTCGCGAAGGAAAAGGACGCCATCGACAAGCTCCTCGAGACCGACAAGACCGATTCCGCCACCGCGATGAGTTCCTTCAACGAACTCGCGCAGAAGAATCAGATCACGCTCGCTCCCGCCGGACGCGGCGCTGGCGCCGGAGCGATGGGCGGCCAGCAGGGTCGTCGCGCGCAGGGCAACACCAATACGATCCGTCAGCTCCAGGAGAAGTTCCCGGAGGAATACGCCGAGATCCAGAAGCTCCGCGACACCGATCCCGCGGCTTATCGCACGAGAATGCGCGAGCTCCAGCAGAAGCTCAGCCAGGCGAACTGAAATCACCTTGCGCGCTCCGTATTTTGAGCGCGTGAAAAGGTCAAAAAGCGTCGGCGGTCTGTTTTGCGGCAGGCCGCCGACTTTTTCGTCTTCGCGACGAGGCAGGGGGCATCGGACGGAATCCGCCGTACTTTGCATCGTTCGCTGCTTGACTTTCCCGGTTCCGGGGGTATAGTATTTGGTACCAGGACGGCGGCCCCGCCCGTCGCCTCGAACCAGCTCAAACACGAAAGGCATGAACCGTGAAGTATTCGGAAACGCTCAGCGTCCTCGGACGTCTCGCCCTGCTGATCGCCGTCGTCGCGATCGCGGTGCCAGGCAGAACGGCGAAAATCATTCTGTTCGCGGTCCTGCTGATCGCCGGCGCTCTCACGGCGCTCCTGCTCTTCAGACGCGACCATAAGAAGTCCAAACCGAAAGCGCCCCCGGTCCATTTCTCGCCGGAGGAGGTCGATCGCCTGCTGGAGACCTGCGGCACGGACGACGCCCCGGTCCCGCGGCTGGAGAAACTCCTGAAAGCGAAGACCGGCACGGCGCTTCCCCGGCACGGCAAAGTCGTCGCGGAGGGGCGCACGATCTTCGACGTCACGGCCTGCCGTTCGAAGAACTATCAGGGGATACGCTATTACCGCATTGCGGCCGGGGACGACGCTTTCGACGAGGCGTACTACATCAAGGACGATCCGGCCGACCGCGCGGTCTATTTCTTCTCGCTGAACCCCGAAACGCGCGCGTCCTCCTCCGAGCCTGAAACCGGCGCGGAAGACGACAGTTTCCGTCCGTGGAAAGAATTCGATTCGCTGGATGACTACATCGGCAATTCCATCCCAAAGAAACCGGCTTCGTAACGATCCATTTCAAAACTTGAATCATTCCTTGCATCAGGAAACACAGGAGATATCAAAATGTTGCTTGGCAAAAAACAAATAGCGCGATTAAATCTTCTTGTTGAACTGTTGCACAGAGAACAGTACCCCAGCAAAGAGCGTTTGATAGCAGCTGTCATCCAGAGGAATCACGCCTATTCCGATGCTGAATTCAAGCTGGATCTTGAGCTTCTGAGATCGGAGTTTAATGCCCCGATCAAATACGATTTTAAGAAGAAAGGTTATTTCTTAATCGATCGTAACTGGTTCTTTCCTTTTACTGAAATGATCAAGAATGGAACGACTAAACGATCATCTTTTAAGGTTGAATCAGCCACAAAGGAAAGCTCAGTTTCAAGAGTATCAAAAACGGTCGGACGGAAACAAAAACGCATTTCTCCTGTAATTGACGACGTTGTTTCCCCCTCGCAAGATTCTTTTTTACTTTTCCGCCAGGATGAGCGACTGAAATCTTTGCAAGCTGTGGATGATGACGTTTATCCCCCGGTAACAATGCGTACCCCGCGTGATGTGGCTCTTCTTCCATCTGCCGCCAGGATTTCGATTGGAACTACCCCGACGATACCGCTGCAGAAGCTTCCTTCGCCCCCGCAGACAAGCAGTAAGCATCCGAAAAAACACTCAATCGTTATTTCTGTCATCGCTTTGTTGGCGATTTCTGTTTTCTTAGTTCTTTGGGGCATTTCCATAATCGAACGGATGAGCCTTGAATACGGTTTGAGGGCATACGAAGAGGAACGTTATAAGGATGCTGTATCCCATTTTCGCAGGGCGGCATCCCTGGGATCGACCGAAGCCGAGTATAGGTTGGGGGAGTGTTATTATAACGGTTATGGAGTCGATAAAAATCTCAGGTATGCATACCGCTGGTATCGCAAGGCTGATACCAAGAATCATGAAGGTGCGAGGAAAAGAATCGTGTATGACCTCATCGATCCAGAGTTCCTCATTATGAAAAAAGAGGATGCAATCGATCTTTGCAGTCAGGAAGCCGATAAAGGATCCAGAGATGCTCAGTATAAACTTGCGCTCCTTTATTCCGATAGCGGTGTGATGGCTTATCGTTGTTTCAAACGTGCCGCTGAGCAGGGGCACCCAGACGCCCAATATAGACTTGCTGATTGTTATGAGAATGCAAAAGGAATGAGAAAAAAGGATTATGCCCAAGCTTATTATTGGTATCAGAAAGCCGCGGAGAACGGAATCAAGGATGCTGAAAAGGCCATGGAGAGGGTAAAAAAAGCTGAGGCCAAAGAAATAGAAGAGGCAAAAAAACAGAAAGAAGCTCTGGCTGTCCGAAGAGCGAGCAGTTCTTCTCAGCCAAATTCGGTGGATTCATCCAACTACGACCCCGGGGACCCCTTGTCCTGGAGAGCGGAGGAAGCAAGAGATGAAGCCAGATTGGGATATGATAAAGCTCCCTACAAGTGTCGCCGTTGCGGAATGCGATCGTTCTTTCCGCTGGATGACGGCGTCAATGGTGTATCCGGTTTTTGCATCGATTGCCTTAATTATCTGTTCTTTTGATGGTTCGGAAAGTGTCAAAAATACTTGACACCACCTGCTTTTTCATGAAAGCGTCATAATTTCAGGAAAGCGTCACAATGACTTTTCACTTTTTGTGATCGTCTGGGTACGCCGTACATGGAGTTCCGGCGGAAAAACGCGCAGAAAAAGCGGTCATCCTCTTTTTTCCGCTTGTATTTTATCCACAGGGTGATAAATTAAGAGTAAATAAACAACCGAAACCTGATATTCTCCCTTATGTTCAGAAACGGGAAAATTCGATTTTCTCTGAAAAAAAGCCTGATGCGAATTCTGCGCGCCATGGGAATCCGGTCGCTGAAGACGCTCTTCTGGGTATCGTTTGTGGCGCTGGCGCTCGGTGTGCCGTGGTGTGCCGGAGCACTTTTCCACGCCTTCGACATTCCGGTTTTCATTTCGTGGTGCGGCGTCGTCCTGCTGCTGGCTTCGCTGATCGCGAGCCTGTTTTTCCGCTGGGCGCTGCTGGGAACGCAGCTGATCGAAGTCCTGCTTACCGCGGTATTCTGCCTCATCAGCCCGGAAGAACGTTTCCGGCATACGCTCTGGCAGACGCCGTGGCGATATACGTTGGAAGTGAACAGGCTCGACGACGGCTGCTACGAACTTCTCAATGTGCGGGATTTCGTCTACCGGTCCGAGACGGATTACGAAGTCCAATACCACACCTTGACCGTCGACCCGGAACAGATTTCCTCGATCGATGCAGTGTTTTCGCATTGGGACAACATGGAGGAGATCGCCCATTCCATGCTGGGCCTGAATTTCTCGGACGGCACGACGGTCGTGATCTCGCTGGAGACGCGTCTGCCCGAGGGCGCAGACCAGAACGCCATTGACGGGCTCTATCGGCGCTTCGGACTTGCCATGCTCGCCGGGACTCCGGATGACTTCTACGGATTGCGCGTCGACCACCGCGGGGAAACGCTCTACGTCTACCGTCTGAATCTGGACCGCCGGGATCTGCACGACACGGTCCTTTCGATCTTCGAACGTGCCGCGGAGCTCCGGCGGCACCCGCAGTTCTACAACACCCTCACCCGCAACTGTACGACCGGGCTTCTGCCGATGCTGCCGACCGAAGATCACGACGTCGGCGGCGACATCCGCGTCATGTTGAACGGAATGGCGGCCAGAATGCTTTTCGAGAAAGACCTGATCGTTCACCGCGAAGAGGAGAGCTTCGGCTCGCTCCGGGCGCGTTCGCTCGTGCCGGGGCTCTGCAACGGCAAAGACGCGCCGCCCGCTCGCTACGGCGGAGAATCGGAGGCCCGCTGGCTCCGCGAACGCTGAATCTGTCTGTTACGAATCAAATATGCAAAACTGAGGAGATGAATTCATGAAACAAACCTTCGGACGGAGTCGTTTTCCCGGCTGGTTCCGCATGGGTGCGATTATGCAACTGGCAGTCATGGCGGCGGCTTGGCTGCTGCTGACTTCGTGTTCTTTTGTGCAGAGCCGCGAGGTGACGATCTCGCCCGCGTCGGCATCGGAAAAGGAAAGATATTATCAGGATGAGTCGTTCTCCCGCGAGGGGCTGTCTTTCGAGTCCGAGAATTTCCTGCGCGGCAACATGGAGCAGGTCGACTATGAAAAGAACCCCGTGGAGGCCCTGCACAAGCTCAACGAGTATTATGCGATCTCCGACGATCCGAAATACCTGCGCATCGCCGCCGATCTCTGCCGCTGGGTCGCACTTGACTCGGGCGACATGGAGTTTGCCATCCGCGGCCATCTTTCGGCGCTTTACTACACGAGAGAGGTATTTGCCGCCTGGCCGGATCACGATACGACGTTCAGCAACTTCGCATCTTTCCGCATGATGCAGATCTACAACGACTCCTGCCGCGGCATCTTCAGCTATCTGAAGGAGCATAAGCTGCTGGCGAACAATTCCTTCAGCCTGCTTGACCTGGAAGACCGGCGTTATTTCTTCGAGAAGCCGTTCTATCATCTTTCCGTCCCCGATGACACGGTCGAGGATTTTTCCCTCTGCTCCGATTACTCAGTCAAGGCCCTGATGCAGAAAAACCGTCAGCCCGGCGTCGGAGTCCCGCTGGTCGGTTTCCTCGCGCCTCAGGACACGCACAAGATCCTGAAAAGCCCGAGGGGGCTGACGATCCCGGTGACGCTGATCGTGGAACTCAACGGAAATGACTCGGACGACATGGAGGTGAGGTTGGACTATCTGGACACCTCCTTGGAGGAAACAGCCCCCGCCGAGCTCGCCTTCCTGGCGGAGGAGAACGTCCCGCTTGCGCTTGACTTCTCCACTCCCCTCGCCTGCTTCCTGAACAGCCTGCCCGACCGAAACCTGATCTCCGTCATGCTGGAATCCGACCATCAGGAGGAAAACTCCGGGCTGTTCCTGATCGAACCGTACCAGCCGGACAAGATCCCAGTGGTCTTCATTCATGGATTGATGTCCAGTCCCAATACACATGGGTGCAGATGATCAACGCGCTGAAGAACGACCCGGTCATCCGGAAACGCTATCAGTTCTGGTTCTTCTCCTTCTCCAGCGGGATGCCGATCCTGGCGACCGCCGGCAATCTGCGCCAGATACTCCTTTCCGCGCGGGAGGAACTCGGGACCACCCCGGAGGCGCGCGAGAATTTCGACAAGATGGTCCTGATCGGGCATAGCATGGGCGGGTTGGTCTCCCGCACGCTGTTGCAGGACGATCCGCACTACATGGTCGAAACGGTGACGCAGCGGACATGGGACGAGATCACGGCATCTCTCTCGGAAGAAGAAATGGACGCGGTCGAGACGTTCGCCGTCCTCCCGCCGCTGCCGTTCGTCAACCGTGTCGTTTTCATGGCCGTGCCGCACAGAGGTTCCGAAATGGCGAAGTGGTCGCTCGCCCGCTTCGGCTCGCGGCTCGTCAGCCTTCCGAAAGCGCTGCGGGAAAAACTCCCGCTCTTCGCCCGTGTATTCGAAAAAATCAACAAGGAAAAGTATGAGGAGCTGGAACGATTGCACCGCGAAAGAGGAGACAAAGACGACCAGCCTTCCGTCTCCGGCCTCTATGACCTTGACCCGGATTCCCTCTTCATTCAGGCCCTTGCGGACTCCCCCATGAAAAAAGGGCTTGTCTATCACTCGATCATCGGCGACCAGGATCATGCCGACCATCCCGGCGGCACCGACGGCGTGGTGCCGTACTCCAGCAGCCATCTCGACAACGCCGAAAGCGAAGTGATCGTCCATTCCGGACACAGCATCCACCGCAGTCCCGGCGCCATGCGGGAACTGCT
>JAFYBD010000001.1 GCA_017540385.1 Lentisphaeria bacterium | reverse complement strand
CTCCGCCCAAGGGCGGCGGCCGTCAGCCGGCGGCACGTCCGAGCCAGGGCGGCAAGACCGGCGGCGGCATCCCGGTCGCACCGAGCCAGCACCGCATCCCGCGCAAGGGACGCTGAACACGCGCTGAAGGAGGCCGGTGTGCTCTCGCGCAGCAGAGCACTACTGCAATCCAAGCGTTAGCTTGGGTTGGGCCGAAAGCCCCCCTGAACACGCGCTGAAGGAGGCCGGTGTGCTCTCGCGTAGCAGAGCACTACTGCAATCCAAGCGTTAGCTTGGCCCGGTTCCGCGAGGAGCCGGGCTTTTTTGCGTCCGGGCGTTTCATGCGAATCAAAGAACGGGGCCGGGCTTTTTTGCGTCCGGGCGTTTCATGCGAATCAAAGAAAAAAGGAGAAAAAGCGGAAACGTCTCTTGAAAAATGCCCGTTTCAAGGGTATTGTATTGAGTTAATCGCTTTCTCTCAACATCAAATACAAAAAGAAAACATTGGACAGAAAACTATGAGCTATTATCTCGGTTTGGACTCCAGCACGCAAGGCCTGAAGGCCGAAGTCATCGACACCGTCGCCGGCAAAGTCGTCGGCTCCTTCGCCGTCAACTTCAAAAACGACCTCCCGGAGTATCAATCCCCCAGCGGATACCTCCCGAACGACGACGAACTGGTCCGTCAGGCCGATCCCCGCATGTGGGTCGCCGCCATGGACATGCTCTTCGACCGCATGAAAAAGGCCGATTTCCCGATGGAAAAGATCGCCGGCATCTCCGGTTCCGGCCAGCAGCACGGCTCCGTGTACCTGAGCGCGCCGATCACCGACTGGGATCCCGCGAAGAAGCTCGCGGACCAGCTCCCGGCGATCCTGTCCCGCCCGGTCGCACCGATCTGGATGGACAAGTCCACCGGCCTCGAATGTGCCTGGCTGACCGAGAAATTCGGCAACCGGATGCGCACGGATTCCGGCAGCCCGGCCATTGAACGTTTCACCGGTCCCCAGATCCGCAAGTTCGCGGTGAACGAGCCGGAAGCCTGGGCGAAGACGAAGACCGTGCACCTCGTGAGCTCGTTCCTCTGCTCCGTTCTCTGCGGCCGGGACTGCGCGATCGACTACGGCGACGGCGCGGGCATGAACCTGCTGAACCTGCACAAGCTGGTGTGGGATCCCGAGTTCGTGGCGGCCACCGCCCCCGACCTCATGAGCAAACTGCCCCCGGTGAAGCCCTCGCAGACGATCGCCGGCAAACTCTCCGCCTACTTCACGCAGTACGGCCTGAAGGCCGGCATCCCGGTGGTCGTCTGGTCCGGCGACAATCCATGCAGCCTGATCGGCGTCGGCGGCGGCTCCGTCGGCACGGCGGTCATCAGCCTCGGCACCAGCGACACCTTCTTCGCCACGATGGAGGAATTCGTGACCGATCCCGACGGATGCGGCCACGTCTTCGGCAACCCCGCAGGCGGCTTCATGAGCCTCATCTGCTTCACCAACGGCTCCTTCGCCCGCGAACACCTCCGCGACGAGCTCGGCGTGGACTGGCACTTCTTCGACGTCACCGCGTGCGCCGAGACCAAGCCCGGCAACGGCGGCCGCCTGATGCTCCCCTACTACGAAGCAGAGAACACCCCGGCCGTCCCAGCCGGCGTCGTCCGCAACTTCGACCCGGCCACCGCGTCCAAGGCCGAACAGATCCGCTGCCTGCTCGAATCCCAGGCCCTCACCATGCGCCGTCACTCCGCGTGGCAGGGCGGCGGCATCTTCAAGCGCATCCGCGTGACCGGCGGCGCATCCAAGAGCGCCACGTTCCGCCAGATCCTCGCCGACGTCTTCCAGGCGAAGATCGAGACCGTCTCCATCGCGAACTCCGCTTCGCTCGGCGCGGCCATCCGCGCGGCCAACGGCATCGAAGGCACGCCGTTCGACGACCTCTACGCGCAGTTCTGCTCCGCGGCCTCCGTCATCGAGCCGAATCCCGCCAACCGCGGCCTCTACGACTCCATGCTGACGGATTACGCATCGCTCGAATACAGCCGCGGCTGATCGCCGGATCGCCACGGTGGACCGGGACCGTCCGGCGGCTGACACGCCGTCCCGCCGGAGCCGGTTTCGGGCGTAATTTCACCCGGATTCGCGTTTTTTCGCGTTTCCGGGTTGATTTTTCCTGATATTGTAGTATATTATAGGACTCGTTTTGGTGCGGCCGGCCCCCGGGACACTGGAGCTTGACGCCAGCCGTGCTTTCTTACAAACACCTTTCAGAAAGGATACAAGGGATGAAACAAGGTCAAGCAAAACACAAAATCTGCCGTCGTATCGGCTACTGCATCTGGAACATGCCGAACTGCCCCACCGTGAAGGGCCGCGCCCGCACCTACGCCGCCGGTCTCCAGGGCAAGAACGCGCACCGCAAAAAACTTACGGCCTACGGCGAAATGATGCTCGAAAAGCAGAAACTCAGAGCCCACTACGCTCTGACTGAAAGCCAGCTCCGCGCCGCGTACCTCTACGCCAAGCGCATTGAAGGCAAGACCAACGAAATCATGATGCAGCGCATCGAAACCCGCCTCGACAGCATCGTCTATCACGCCGGTTTCGCGCCCACCATCTTCGCGGCCAAGCAGTTCGTCAGCCACCGCCACATCCTCGTGGACGGCAAGATCGTCGACCGCGCCTCCTACATCGTGAAGGTCGGCCAGGTGATCTCCATCAACGCTGAAAAATCCCCGAAGATCGCCGAAGTCGCCAAGGCCGTCACCACCGAGGCCCCCGGCTATTTCGAAGTCGACAAGGAACAGCTCAAGATCAAGCTCGTCAGCCTCCCCACCATCGACGCGATTCCCTTCTCGGTCGAATCCATGCGCGTGGTCGAATACTACGCCCGGTAAGTCTGACAGACTTCTGTTCGTCAAAAAACCGTCCGGACCTCAATCCGGGCGGTTTTTTTCGTTTTCACACGCTGGCCGCACTGTTGTCTGGGCGGGTGGCGGCATAGAGACGTTTCTCGTCGATTTGCCCGTCCTGTTCCATGATGAACATCCCCGCGATGTAAAGTGCGGACTGGCCGTAAAGACCGGTTTCGTCGTCGGCATAATTCGCCGCCGTCTTCGATTCGTAGAACCGGCGCAGGGCCTCGTCAAGCCCGATCCCGTAGTATTTGCTGAGGATCGTTACGATCTGCGGCGTCACGGTCGCCCGCACAAGAGCGTGCTCACTCATCGGTTCGGCTCCTTCACCGTATAAGAAGATTCGAACTCCAGAAAGGACAACGCATTTTCCGTACAGAAAGCGAGCTGGTTGTTAATCTTCTGGAACCTAAGACGTTCCAGGGCGTCCTCTTTTCGCATGACTCCGGCGAGGACATACGCGATCGTTTCGCCGACATTGTCGTTGGCAATTTTCCCCGTGACGATATCGAAACCGTGCGTGAAGTTGGGTTCGGAACGACAGGCAACGACCAAATCCAGCCACTCCATCGTGACCTCGGAAAAATCGCGGAACAGCAGATGCCGCCGGGCGTTTTCCTCATCGAAACGGAAAACGGAAATCACGGCTTCTGCAAGCAAATCACCGTTTCGTCTCGCCGTTTGCATACGGCGCAGTGCCCAGCGCTCCGCCTGTTCGCGGATGTCCGTCGTATAAAAAGCAAAGCCGAAATCGCGTCCGACTTCACTCCTGATGATTCGGGGAGACTCGACGGTTTGCAAACCTCCGTGATAAAGTTTCATCGGCTCAGCTCCAGCTCCTTCGCAAGATACTCGTCGAAAAACTGCATCAAAGCTTCCATTCCCATGCCGTGAAGATCTTCATAATCGCGTTTCAGCATGTTCAGCAGACCGCTTTCCCGGAAGAGTCTGAACACTTCAGGACCCGGCTTGTGAATATGACGGCTGTAAAACTCGATGCAGAATGTCTGAAAAGAAAGCTCACTCATAGCTTGTTCCTCGGAAATACCAGGACAGGATGCACTCGCCTGCATCCGTCTACGACAATAACAATACATCCGCACGAGACGTTTTACAAGCCGCCGGAAGAACATTTTTGCTGTTTTCATGATCCTGAAGCAACATGGACGATTCCCGGCGGTCGCGCCTTTTTTCGCCTTTTTCGGGCTTTTTTCGTGTTGGCGACTTGATTTTCGCCGCTTTGGATGTATAGTAATAAATCCTCTTTGAAAATGCCTGCGGGTATAGTTCAACGGTAGAACATTAGCCTTCCAAGCTAATTGTGAGGGTTCGATTCCCTCTACCCGCTCCAAGAGCAGATTCATGGTGGGGTTGCAGAGCGGTCAAATGCAGTAGACTGTAAATCTACCGGCCATGCCTTCGATGGTTCGAATCCATCCCCCACCACCATTTGAATCCCCATCCGCACGCCGTGCGGATTTTTTTTGCACTTTTTCCGGAGCGGAGACGATACGCCCCCTGCCCTGCAAACGTCGTTCTACAGGAAGATGGGGCGATGATCGGAGGGAGAGCGGGTCAGAATCCGAGGTCGGGCTGAACGTCCCACGAATCCTCTTCGCGTTCCGTGTCGGCCTTCTTCGGGGCCGGAGCCGGAGGCTCGGGCTTCGGAGGCTCGGGCTTGAACTCTTTCACGGGCTCGGGCTTGATGACCGGTTCCGGATTCTTCACGGGCTCGGGCCTGATGACGGGTTCCGGCTTCTTCACGGGCTCGGGTTTGATGACCGGTTCCGGCTTCTTCACGGGCTCGGGCTTCGCCGGCTTGACCGGCTCGGCTTTGACCGGTTTCTTCGCAGGAGCGACGGGTTTCGCCGGTTCGGGTTCCGGCGCAACGGCCGGGGCCTTTTTCGGACGGACGGCGCGACGGCGCGGCGTCTTCTCGGGTTCGGCCGGGGCAACGGTCTCCGCCGGGGGCTCATCCTTGACATCCGCATCGGAACCGCCGGAAACACTCTCCGCAGGCTCGGAAACCGGAGTTTCCGCTTCGGCCTGGGTCTCGACCGGGGCAGACTCGTCCGGCGTCACAGAGGGCGCGGCGGCGGGCTCCGTCGTTGCGGCGGATTCCGTCGTTGCGGGCTCGGTTGCGGCCGTTTCCGGTTCCGGCACGTCGACGAGTTCGGGTTCGGGCGCGGCGTCGGCCTCGTCCAGGAGCCGCACGAACGTGACTTTCAGGAGTTTTCGCGGCGAGATCAGGATGCCGCCGGCCTTCGGGGAGCGTTCCGGGGCGTCCATCAGCGAAATCTGCTGGATCTGCTTGGCGCGGATGGGCGTGTCGACCTTGATCTCGTAGATGGAGTTCGGTCGCGGCGTGATGAGTTCGAGCTTGCAGCCGTCTGGGATGATGCGGTAGTCGCGGTCCTTGATGAACTGGCCGATGCGGGTCCGCTTGAAGAACGCCCGCCCGGTCTTCTTCTCGGAATAAATGATGCCGAAGACGGTGCTCTTGTCGTAGCGTCGGAACTCGAACAGCCTGTCGATGAAGATCTTGTCGGGGATGCCGATGACCTTGAAGCCGCCCGAGCGCTCCACGCAGAGCAGATGGTCGAATTCGTTGCACAGCACATAGTCGTCGCTCTTCACGGAGGTGCCGATGTAGCAGTTCTTGCGGTCCCAGCCCACGCGGATGTTCGTGAGCGCGGCGACGCTCTTGTCGATCTTCGCGAAGGGTTCCAGGCGAATCTCGGTGCGGCGCGGGAAAAGATGGCCGTATTTCTCGAGCAGGCCTTCGATGTACTTGATGGCGTACTGCTTGATGTGCTTCAGGTTCTTCTGCGCCTGCTGGAGTTCCTTCTCCAGCGCGGCGATGTCCTCGCGGTTTTTGTCGACTTCGAACGCGGCGATCCTGCGGATGGGTATCTCGACGAGGCGTTCGATCTCAGAATCGGGTATCTTCCCTTCGGCCAGCTGGGCGATGCGCGCGAGTTCGGCGGGGGAACGCTCCGTGATGTGGGGCCCGGCCTCGATCGCGTCGTGGAGCGCCTGCACGAAGGGGAGCCATTCGTCCTTGAACTGTTCGAGCCCGGTGCGGACGGCCTGGAGCATGGCGTCTTTGGTCTTGCATGTCTCGATCTTCTTGTAGATCTTCTCCTCGATAAAAATCTGCGCGAGGGTGCGGGAGAGGATCTTGTCGATGCACTTGGAGGCTGCGATCTGGAGTTCCCAGGTCAGGTACTGCACGAGCTTTTCGGTATTGCGGCGGAGGATGTCGCTGGCGGTCATCCGCACGGGGCGGTTGTCGCAGATGACCATGTAGGTGCAGGACACGCTCATCTGGCAGTCGGTGTAGGTGTAGAGGGCGTTGATGGCCTTCTCCGGGCTGTAGCCGCGCTGAAGCGAGAGCTCGATGTTCACCTGGTCGTCGGCCGTGTAGTCGTGGAACGACGAAATCTTGATGCGCGATTTATTGACGGCGGCCTCGATGGAGTCCATGAGCCTGCCGGTGTCGGTGGCGGCGTGGATTTCGCGGATCACGATGCCGTGTTTCTCGGGTTCGATCCGGGCGCGCAGGACGAGCTTGCCCAGGCCGTCCTGGTAATCGGAGACGTCCATGATGCCGCCTTGCGGGAAGTCGGGATAAATCTGGAAAGGCTCGCCCTTCAGGATGGAAATCTGCGCCCGCAGGAGCTCGTTGAAATTGTGCGGGAAGATCATGGTGCGGGTGCCGACGGCGAGGCCGTTGGTGCCGAGCAGCAGGAGCGTCGGAATCTTCGAGGGCAGGCAGACAGGCTCCTTGTTGCGGCTGTCGTAGGAATCGACGAGCGTGGTGATGTCGTTGTTGAACAGCACGTCGCGGCCGAGTTTGGAGAGGCGGCACTCGATGTATCGCGGCGCGGCGGCCGGGGTGCCCAGGATCACGTCGCCGAACGATCCCTGCTTGTCGATGAAACATTCCTTGTTCGCGAGGTTCACGAGGGCGTCGCCGATGGATGCGTCGCCGTGCGGGTGGTACTTCATGGTCGCGCCGACCACGTTCGCGACCTTGTGGAACGTGCCGTTGTCCATCTGGTAGAGCGTCCACAGGATGCGGCGCTGGACGGGTTTCAGGCCGTCGTCGACGTCCGGGATGGCGCGGTCCTTGATGACGTAGGAGGCGTACTCGATGAAGTTGCGGTCCATCATCTCCCGGAGGCGCTGGTTCGGCACGGCTTCGACCGCGTCGGATGCGGATTCATCGTCGCCCATCTCGTCGGATTCCGGCGGATAGTGCATGTCGGGATCGTAATACTCGGTCTCGGGCGCTTCGGGGGGCGGATTGGAGTTGGAGGAGGATTCGCGATCGGGTCCCGCGGTGGGTGTGAGGCGTTTTTTCGGCATATCGGATCAGACCAGATTGTTTTGGATGTGTTCCCAGCGGGTCTCGTCGTTGCTGCCCATGTAGAAACGCAGCATTTCGTGGATGCCCTTGGTGTTTTCGAGCGTGACTTTTTCGAGGCGGATGTCGGGGCCGATGAACTGCTTGAACTCCTTCGGCGAAATCTCGCCGAGGCCTTTGAACCGGGTGATCTCGGCGGACTTGCCGAGCTCGGCGGCGCGCTCGTCGCGTTCCTGCTCGGAGTAGCAGTAGTGCGTGACGTCCTTGTTCCGCACGCGGAAGAGCGGCGTCTCGAAGATGTAGAGGTGGCCGGAGATCACGAGCGACTCGAAATACTGGAGGAAAAACGTGAGCAGCAGGTTGCGGATGTGCAGGCCGTCCACGTCGGCGTCGGTGGCGATGACCACCTTCGCGTAGTTCAGGTTCTCCACGTCCTCCTCGATCCCGAGCGTCCGCATGATGTAGAAAAGTTCCTCGTTGGAATAGATCGCGTCGAGCTTCTTGCCGAAGCAGTTGAAGGGCTTGCCGCGGAGCGCGAAGACCGCCTGGTAGTTCGGGTCGCGGCTGGTCACGAGCGAGGAACCGGCGGAGTCGCCCTCGGTCAGGAAGATCATGGTCTCCTCGGCGAACTTCGAGCGGTCGCCGAAATG
>JAFYBD010000150.1 GCA_017540385.1 Lentisphaeria bacterium | reverse complement strand
TCTTTCTGGATGTTTCCGTCCAAATGACTGTTGAGACCTCCCAACTCGCGCCGTCGTACGGGATCCCGTGCGGCTGCGTTTTTCATCGTTTCGCCGGAAGCGGAACAGGCAATCTGGACATGGCCGGAAACGATGCCCCGGGGAGGCGTTTCCGGGCGAAAACGGGCCGAAACCGTGTTGACTCCGCTCCCCGGACGTGATATGGTAATCTGCGGAAGAGGGCGCAAACCCGCTTCCGGCATAAGCGGCCTGACCCGGCGTCACGAATCGGGGGAACCCGGGGCAGGACGGCAATCCGCAGGGATCCGCGCATGGAAACCGGCAAGGGGGCCGACCGGCGTTTTCGGGGGAAGACGTCTGCCGGCGCCGGTTTTCCGAGGGGGAAGCGGGTCCGGGATTGTTTTCCGCTTATGCCTTTTTTTTTGCCGTGAAAAAGCGCTTTTGAAGCGGGCGGGGAAAGGGTGTTCCGTCCGGCATTGTCTGAGGTGGTGACAGTTGTCATTTCTTCAACTTGTTTTGCCGAAACGTTTTTTCTTCGGAAACCTTGCGAAAATGTATCGAAAACCGCTTGAAAAACATCAAAAGCGTGATATTGTATGGGAATCATATACAGGATATAAGGCCGCCGGTCTTTTTCCCGGGCTGGAGACTCCGCCGGAAAATCGCAGAAACGGACCATGTATTCCTGCCGCACCACCTTGAAAACGAAACAACCCTTCAGTCGCCGCCGGAGGCGCGGCTGTACGGCTACAACATGGAGCAAGACATCATGAACAAAACGTTACTGACAGCTGCAATGGTCGTCATGGGCGGAGCCGCCCTCTTCGCGCTCGACGTGCCTCGTTTCCGCGGGGACAACTCGCAGGGCATGTACTTGCAGGAAAAAGGCCTGCTGAAAACCTGGCCGCAGGGTGGACTCACCCCGAAATGGACCGCCAACGGATTCGGGGAAGGCTGGTCCAGCGTGATCAAGATCGGCAACCGTCTGTACCTCACCGGCACGGTCACCTCCGGAGCCCAGCAGGGCGCGGCCGCTCCCCAGCAGGGACCTCAGCGTCCGGGCATGGGCGGCATGATGGGCGGCATGGGCGGCATGGGCGGTCGCGGCGGCCGTGGCGGTCGTCAGGGCGGCGCTCAGCAGGGTGGACAGAGGAAGGAATGTGTGTTCTGCCTCGACCTCGACGGCAAGGAGGTCTGGAAGACCGAGACCGGCACCCCGTGGGAACGTTCCTACCCCGGAGCTCGCAGCACGCCGACTTACGTGCCGGGCGAAAAGGAAGGCGAAGGACGTCTCGTTGTCACGACCGGTTCCGGCGAACTTTTCTGCCTGAACGCGGCCGACGGCAAGATCGTGTGGAGCAAGAACATCGCGAATGAATACGGCTCGAATTTCGGCATGTGGGCCATGGCCGAGTGCCCGGTCGTGAAGGACGGCGTCGTCTATGTGACCGCCGGCGGCAGCAAGGCGCTCGTTGTGGCGCTGAAGGTGTCCGACGGCTCCGAAGTCTGGACGGCCAAATCCAACGGTGACACGCTCGCCTACGTGACCCCTGTCATCGTCCGCGACCAGCTGGTCGTGATGACCGGCAAGAAAGTCAACGGCATCAGCCTCAAGGACGGCACCGTCATGTGGGAAGACAATTACGCACAGACCATGGGCCTCGGCGGAGGCATGGGCGGCGGCGTGAACTGCAATGCCCCCACGGTCGACGGCGACCGCTTCCTGGTTTCCGCCGGTTACGACGGCGGCGGCGTGGTGTACGAGCTGAAAAAGGACGGCAAGGGCGTCACGGTCATCTGGAAAAACAAGGCGCTGGACCCGCATCATGACTGCGCCGTGCTCGTGAACGGAAAGCTCTATACCTCGAACTGGACCAGCAACAACAGCGGCAAATGGATGTGCGTGGACTGGGAAACCGGCGAGACCATCTACGAGACCCAGTGGGACCGCCTCGGAAAGGGCTGCGTGATCTATGCCGACGGCCTGATCTACATGTACGAGGAAAACCGCGGCACGCTGGCGATCGCCAAGCCCTCCGAGAAGCTCGACATCGTGAGCAGCTTCCAGATCAACTACGGCAACAAGGAACACTGGGCGCATCCCGTGATCTGCGACGGCGTGCTGTATCTCCGCCACGGAGACACCCTCGGCGCGTTCGACATCAAGGCGAAGTGATCCCGCGGCCTCCGTGCCGTTCCGGCAGGGCATGATCGCGGGGGAGACGTACCCCGGGCCGCTCTGCCGGAACTCCGTCTTTCCGTATCCGTGCGCCGAGCCGCGTTTGCGCGGGAATTCGTCCCCGCGCGACCCCGCGTTTTCAGGCTCGTCTCTCACGCGCGCACGCATGCGGCTTCAATCTGACCGAAACCGAAACAGTTATTTCCCCGCAAGGACCCGACTATGACCGGCGAAACCCCAAAGCAATACAGGAAACTCGTCATCTGCGCCTGCCGTCTGTACCACAAGATCCCCTCCGCCGTGCTCGACGAGGCCGTGAAGGCCGCCGCGTCCGAAGGCGTGCCGTGCGAAATCGTGCCCGATCTCTGCCTCGAAGCGGTTTCGGACATGAACCCGTGCGATGCCGCATTGGTGCTCGCCTGCCAGACCCGGGCGGTCCGCGCGATGTTCGGCGCGGAGACCGACTGCCTGGATGCGCAGAAGGTTTCGCCGGAGGCGCTTCGCGAAGCGATTCGCGCTCTCGCCGTGCCGCCCGACTGGGTGCCGTGGTTCCCAGTCATCGACGAAACGCGCTGCGTGAACTGCGGCAAATGCGCCGACTTCTGCATGTTCGGCGTGTACGAGAAGAAAAACGACGGGCATTTCCGCGTCGTGCATCCCGCGGCGTGCAAGACGGACTGTCCCGCCTGCGCCCGGATCTGTCCCGCGAACGCCATCATCTTCCCGAAATCCAGGGAAGACCGCCTGAACGGCGCGCTGGACGAACCCGTGAAACCGTCTCCCGACGACCAGACGTCGTTTCGCGAGCGCCTGGAGTACCGGAAGAAAGTCCGGCTCTTCCGCGACAAAATGAGGTAACGGACCGATGAACCCATCCGCCATTACACGCATCCTGACAGGCTGTTCGTGGCGCGCGCAGCGGCATCTGCTGCGGTTCGCCTGGGACGGACACCGTGCCGTGCGGGCGTTCGAACGGCGGATGAAGCGCGGCGAACCGTTTTTTCCGGCGTTTCTGATGCTGTCCATCACGAATCGGTGCAACCTGAAATGCCATGGCTGCTGGGTGTCGCAGACGACCCCGCCGTGCATGCTGAGCCTGCGGCAGATGCAGGGGATCGTCGACGCCGCCGCAAAATACAGGTCCCGCTTCTTCGGGATCCTGGGCGGCGAACCGCTGTTCCACCCCGATCTTCTGACGCTCTTCCGCAACAATCCGAAGGCGTATTTCCAGCTGTACACGAACGGAACGATGTTCGACGCGAAGCTGGCGCGTGAACTCGCCGCGCTCGGCAATGTGACGCCGCTCATCAGCATCGAGGGAATGGAGACCGAATCGCGCCGCAGACGCGGCCGCGACGACGTTTTCGCGCGGTCGATGGCCGGGCTGGACGAGTCCGTGAAAGCCGGGTTGTTCACCGGGGTGACCGCCAGCATCAACATGAAAAACTTCGACGAGCTCGTGAGCCGCGAATACCTCGATTTCCTCGTCTCGAAGGGCGTGCATTACATCTGGTATTTCATCTACCGTCCGTGCGGACCCGATCCCGAATATGAAAATGCGCTCGACCGCGACCACGTGCTGAAACTACGCCAGTTCCTGGTGGAACAGCGCCGGACCGCGAAGATCGTGATCCTGGACGCCTACTGGGACGCAGAGGGACACGCGCAGTGCCCCGGCGCGATGGGGCTGTCCCACCATATCTCCCCGAACGGAGCGGTGGAGTTCTGCCCGATCATGCAGGCCGCCGGCGGACACCTGAACGCCGACGCGTCCAACCTCGAAGCGATCTTCCAGCAGGAAACGCTGCTGGCCGGCCTGCGGAAATTCAGCGCTTCGCAGGGCCGCGACTGCATGGTGATCCATTCGCCGCATGAACTGCTTGACAATTTGAAGGCGAACAGTGCGGAGGACTCCTCCGGGCGCGACGGATTCTTCCGCGAGCTCGCGGAACGCACCCCGATGTGCTGTCATGACGTCCCCGGCGGCGAGATTCCCGAACAGTCCGCGGCCTACCGGTTCGGGAAACGCAACTACTTCTTCGGATTCGGAGCCTACGGATGAGCGAGCTGAAACAGACTGTTCCGCAGGACTCCGCGATCCGCGATTCCGTCCGCCTGGCCGCGGAAGATCTCGTACGTTCGAACGGGCTGAAGCCGCCGCTCGGTCTGATGCACCTGAAACGGCATGCGGCGGCGCTGAACGCGTCGCTGGAACTGGACGGACGGGGATTCGACCATTACGCCATGATCGTGCTGAACAACGCGCTCTGGGCACCGTATTTCCCGCACATCGCGCTCAAACAGCGCCTTCTTCTGCTGCCGTTCTGCCTGCGCAAACAGCCCGAATGTTCCGCCGATCACGACGATCTCGGGCTGATCTGCCGCGGCTGCGGCCGGTGCAGCATTCCGAATCTTTCCTCCAAAGCGGACGCGCTCGACATGCCCGTGCTGGTCGCGGAGTCGAGTTCCGCCGTGGCCGACTGGGTGGAACAGGGCATGATTCAGGCGGTCGTGGGCGTTTCCTGCCTCGATTCGCTCGAAAAATCGTTCCCGGCGATGATACGTTCCGCCGTGCCCGGGATCGCGGTGCCTCTGCTCCGGGACGGCTGCAGGGATACGGCGTTCGATCCCGCCGATCTCGAACGTGCCATGTCCGTGCCGCAGGATACGGAGGTTCACGCGTTCCCCTACGGTTTGATCCGGGAGACGATCAGCGGTCTTTTCACGCCCGGCGGCGTTTCCGCGTACATCCCGGACAACCTGCTCCGGGAGGAGGCCGTCCGCGCCCTGACCGCGCACGGGAAGCATTACCGCCCGAAGATAACGGTGGGATGCTATGCGGCGCTGAACCCGACCCGGGCAGACCTGCCGGAATACCTGAAACCCGTCGCGCTCGCCGTGGAGTGTTTCCACAAGGCGTCGCTGATCCACGACGACATCGAGGACGGCGACGCGGAGCGTTACGGCGAACCGGCGTGCCACGTGCGTCTCGGGCTCGCGCCCGCGCTGAACCTGGGCGACTACCTGATCGGCCTCGGCTACCGTCTCTTCTGCCACGACTCCGTGCCGCACGAAATGCGCGCAGCTCTCTGCGAAGAGGCCGCGCAGGCGCACTGCGAGCTCTCGCTCGGCCAGGCAAAGGAATTCGAAGCGCTGGGGAAACGCAATCTCCAGCTGGATGACTGCCTGGAGATTCACCGGCTGAAAACGGCTCCGGCGTTCCGCGTGGCGATTTATGCGGGCGCGATCGCGGCCGGACGCTTCGGCGAACTCCGCGATTTGTTCCACGACTTCTCCGACCGTCTCGGCGCGGCCTACCAGCTGTACGACGACCTGGAGGATGCGGCGGACAATCCGGCCTCCGCCGTCGACGTGCAGATTCGGTCGAAAAACTGGGACCGCGAAAAGGCGCGCGCTGAAACGATCCGCATGTATCAAGCGGAACGCGACGGTATCTATGAACTGCTTGAAACGGTCGGCGACGTGCCGCTGAAGATTTTCCTGTACCGCCTCGCCGGAAAGGTGCTGAACGATGTTTGACCTGGATTTCCTGAAGACATGCACCGCCGGATTCGGACGGATGACCGACGAGGCGCAGGCCGTGCTCCGTCAGACGGTCTCGCTGGCGCAGAAGCCGGACGGGCTGTTCCCGGACCGCGGGGGGCACGGCGATCTGTACTACACGCTCTTCGGGCTGTGTCTGGCGTATCTCTCCGGCGCAACGGTCGATCGCGATGCCTGCGCCCGGATGCTGGAACACGCCGGGCCCGCCGATCTCGTGCATCGTGCGGCGCTGGCGCACAGCCGGAATCTGCTGAAACTGATGGCGCTTCCCCGTGCCGTTCAACATCTCCCGTTTTCCGCGCCGAGGCTCGATTTCCCCGATCTCCCCGATTCGGCGTTCCCGCAGGGCGACCGGTATTCGCCGTATTCGTGTTTTCTGCGCAACGACACCGCGACCGACCTCGCGCCGTACCGCCTGCCGAGCGGGCTGTATTCGAACCTGAAAGGCGCGTCGGAATACGGCGTCGCGGCGACTGCGGCGGCATTGTGTCTGCACCCGGACGAAACGACCGCGTCCGCTCTGGCGGCCCTTCAGGCCCCGGACGGGGCGTTCCCCGGCGGCGACCTGCTTTCGACCGCCGTTTCCCTGTATGCGCTCCATCGGACCGGACATGCGGCGGAGTACGACGTGCGCGATTTCCTGAGCGGTTGTTTCCGCCCGACCGGACTTTTCGCGGCGGTCCCCGCCGATCCGTTCGGCGACCTCGAATATACGGTCTACGGCCTGCTGGCCATGGGGGCGACGGCATGACGGACGCGCTGAAACGATTCATCCTGTCGCGCCGCCGCGAAGACGGCTTCATCGAGGGGCATCTCTCGAGTTCGGCCGTGTCGACCGCGGTCGCCTGCGTGGCGCTTGATCTGTACGGCGGGCATGACGACGCCGTTGCGGCGGGCAGACAATGGCTGCTGGAACACCAAAACGCCGACGGTCTGTACGGCGACTCCCCGGAATCCCCGGCCAACCTGACCGCGACGTTCCTTGCTTATTCAGCGTTGCGGAATATCCATGCCGACGATGTGCGCGAAGCCGAAGCATATCTGAACAAAACGTTCGGCGGGCTGACGTTCGAGGCGTTCAAGGCGGGACTCTTGAAGGAATACGGCCGCGACCTCACGTTCTCCGTGCCGCTGCTCGCGCTTGCGACGGCGTCCGGATTCTTCCCCGATCCCGCTGACGCCTGGCGGCGCATGCCCAATTTCCCGTTCGAGGCGGCCGTCCTGCCCGAATCGTGGTTCAAGTATCTGAACCTCCCGGTCGTGAGCTACGCGATCCCGGCGCTCATCTGCGTGGGGCTGGCCCAGCTCAGGCACCGTCCGAACAAACTGCGTTCGCTGGCCGTGAAAAAAGCGCTCCGCGTCCTTGTCGGGAAACAGCCGGAGGACGGAGGTTTCCTGGAGGCCGCGCCCCTCACCGGATTCTGCGTGATCTGCCTCTGCGCCGCCGGACTGCGCGAACACCAGGCGGCCAGGCGCGCGGTGGATTTCCTGACGGAAACGCAGCGGGCGGACGGCTCGTGGCCGATCGACCGCGATCTGCGCCTGTGGACGACCTCGCTGGCGCTGGACGTACTCGCGCCCTCGCTCACCGCGGAGGAAAAAGCGCTTTACCGTACCCGCCTGCTCGCCGCGCAGACCAAGACCGAACACCCGTTCACGCGTTCGGCTCCTGGCGGCTGGGCGTGGACCACGTATTCCGGCGGCGTGCCCGACGCGGACGACACCTCGGCTGCGCTGATCGCGCTTCACGCGCTCGGCAAGGAAGCGTCCGAAGCCGTCTGCAAGGGGATCGAATGGCTGCTCGACCTCCAGAATTCAGACGGCGGCATCCCGACGTTCTGCAAGGGCTGGGGCAAGCTGCCGTTCGACCGCAGCTGCCCGGATATCTCCGCCCACGCGTACAAAGCGTTCACGTTGTACGAGAACGCCCTCCCGCCGGCGCTCAGGCGCCGCGTGCTCCGTGCGAAACAGCGGATCGTGCGGTATCTCCGGCGCGTCCAGCGGCCCGACGGCTTGTTCGTCCCGCTCTGGTTCGGCGACCAGACGAATCCGGCGAAGGAGGCTCCGGCGTACGGCAGCGCGGTCGTGCTCTCCCACCTTGATGGCGCCGATCTGCCGTTCCTGGAGAAAACCCGCGACTATCTGCGGTCGGTCCGGGGCGCGGACGGCCTGTGGGGCACGGTCTGCGTGTCGGCGCGCTGCGCGGCCGCGTTGAAGCTCGACGGAGCGTTTCTGAAACCCTTCGCGGAACGCCCCGGGTCGCTCCCCGCCGAGCCCATCGGGCTGTATTTCGCGCACCTGTGGTACAGCGAGGAGCTGTATGCTCCGATCTTCCTGGCGAAGGCGGTGAGATCATGACTGCCCGCGCCCTGAATTTCATTTTGAAAGCGTTCGCCGTGGCGGTCGCCTGCCTTGGCATCTGGCATTACCTGACCTTCACCACGCCGCGCCATGTGGAGTATGCGGACCCCGTCCGCGACAAGTCCGAGAACCGCGTGGTGAAGAAGATGACGACGCAGATCGGCGCGGACTTCAAAAAGTTCGAGTCCGAGGAGCAGATCCGGCCATTCGAGGCGGAATGGCCGTGTTTCCGCGGCTCCGGACGCGACAATCTGGCGAAATACGACGGACATCTGACGAAGAGCTGGGGCGAAGACGGCCCGAAAGTCCTCTGGCGGAAGCCGCTCGGCGAGGGATATTCCGGCGCGATCATCGCGGGCGGCCGCGTGTACGTGCTGGATTACGTCGAGGAGGATTCGTCCGACGCTCTGCGCTGCTTCGCGCTGTTCAGCGGCGAAGAACTCTGGCGGCGCGGCTACAAAAATCCCATCCGGCGCAACCACGGCAAATCCCGCACGATCCCGGCGTATTCGGACGGCGTGGTCGTCACGCTCGGCCCGGCGGCGCATGTGATGGCGGTCGACGCGGTTTCCGGCGATCTGCTCTGGACGCGCGACCTGGTGGAAGCCTACGGCGCGGAGATCCCGCAGTGGTACGCCGGGCAGTGCCCGCTGATCGAGGACGGACGCGTGATCCTCGGCGTCGGCGGGGAAAAGGTCCTCATGACCGCGCTCGACCTGAGGACGGGCGAGACCGTCTGGGAAACCCCGAACGATCATGCTCTGAAAATGTCCCATGCCTCCGTCCTGTCGGCGGAACTGCTCGGGACAAAACAGTATATCTACGCCGGGATCGGCGGCATCGCCGCCTGCGACTTGCAGGGCGATCCGCTCTGGGCCTGCACGAAATGGAAACCGGCGGTCTGGGCTCCCACGCCGCTGCAGATCGGCGACGGCAGGCTCTTCCTGACGGCAGGCTACGGCGCGGGTTCCGCCACCCTCGCCGTGACGAAGGACGGCGATGCTTTCACCGCTTCGATCGAACAGGAATGGAAGCCGACGCAGGGGCCGGCATCCGAACAGCAGACCCCGATCCTGATCGGCGACACGATGTTCGTGATCCAGCCGAAGGACGCCGGAGCGCGCCGCGCGGAATTCATCGCCGCGGACGTTTCCGCGTTGCCCGCGGTCAAGTCGGAAAGCGGCAAGGACGCCCGGTTCGGGCTCGGGCCGTATCTCTACGCCGACGGGGCGTTCTGGATCCTGGACGACGAGGGCGTGCTCTCGGTTTACGAATACCAGGAAGACCGGTTTGAACGGCTGGCAACCCACAAGATTCTGCCCGGTGCGGATTCCTGGGGGCCGATCGCGTTCGCCGGAGGACTTATGATCTTACGGGACAGCACCTCCATGGTGTGTCTCGATCTGCGAAATGAGGTGCAGCAATGAAAATGAACCGCAGGGAATTTCTCGTCTGGCTCAGCGGGACCGTCTGTCTCGGCCTGCTCGGCTGGCTGGTCGGCCGCAAACTTCAGGTCCTGCCCGAACCCGTACCGGAAATACCGTTCGAGCCGCCGATGTTCGCCGTGCGTCCGAAGCACACTCTGAACGGCATGAGTTTTCAGGTGGACCGCGCGAAGCGCTCCGTGCTGGCGAGCATGGAGTCGGGCGACCTCGTGTGGGAATCGCAGGGCGAGGAGAAATTCATCGTGCCGGGAGCGGCGTTCCCGCTGGACCTGTCGCAGGACGGCGAACTCTGGGTGGCGAACATCGGACGCAAGCGTCTGGAACAGCTCGATCCCGCCACGGGACGTTTCATCGCGTCGTGGGAACCCCGCGAAGCGTTCGGGGGCTGCTGCAATCCCGTGCGGTTCGCGGCGCTGCCCGGCGGACGGTTCGTGACGATGGAGAAGGGCGTCCGGCGCGCGTGCGTGTATCTGCCGTCCGGCGAGCTCGAACGCGTCGTCGCGGACAATCTTTCCGATTCCGAATTCAATTATTTCCTGGGTCGCGACGGAGGCAAGGTGCATCTTTACGACACCGGCACGAAACAGCACTGGGAGGTCTCCTGATGACGAAACATAAACCTGCCATGACCCGGCGCGAGTTCATCGCCTGGGGAGCCCGGTTCCTGCTGCTGGGCGGACTTGCCTCGCTCGTGACCCGTCACGGTTCGGAGCGCAGGAAAACGCAGGACGTCTGCACCGACCCGAAGGGCTACTGCCGGACGTGCTCCGCGCTCGATTACTGCGGACACCCCACGGCGCGTTCGTTCAAGGCCGCCGTTAAACGGGAGGAGTCCCGCTCATGACCCGCCGCGACCTGCTCAGACTGGGATTCCTCGCCGTGATCCTTGCTCCGTTCGCTGCGCTTTTCCGCAAGCGCAGCGAGACGGGGACGGGGTATTTCTGGCAGATCGACCCGGACAAATGCGTGCAGTGCGGCAAGTGCGAGACGGAGTGCATCCTGCCCCAGTCGGCCGTGAAATGCGTCCACCAGTACGCCTCCTGCGGCTACTGCCTCTTCTGCAGCGGATACTACCAGGACAAACGCATCGAGTTCAACACGGCCGGCGAAAACATGCGCTGCCCGACCGACGCGATCATCCGCACCTACGTCGAGGATCCGTATTTCGAGTACAAGATCGACGAGGAGAAGTGCATCGGATGCGGGAAATGCGTGAAGGGCTGCCTGTCGTTCGGCAACGGCTCGCTGTTCCTGCAAGTCCGGCGCGACCTGTGCAGGAACTGCAACGAATGTCGTATCGCGAAGGCCTGTCCCGCGAACGCGTTCGTGCGGGTCCCGGCCGACCATCCGTACATCTACCGCAAGCCGCCGGAGGTGAAGTCATGACGCTCCCCGTGTTTTTCGCGGCGCAGGCCAGGTTCCCGGCTCCCGAGTTCGAATCCTACACGCTGCCGAAGATGTCGCTGGAGGAACTCGCCTCCGACAGCGTGCTGTGGCGCGTGCTGGTACTCGCGGTCTTCCTGGCCGCCGGGGCCTGGTTCTTCTACAAACTCCGTTCGCGCAAAGCCCTTCTGGCCTATTCCCTCGCCGGACTCGCCGTGTTCGGATTCCTCTTCGCGTCCTGTCCGTGTCCGGTCGGGATGTTCCAGAACATCGCCGAGGGGATTGCGAACGGTTCGTACATCCAGCCGGGCGTGCTGTTTCTCTTTGCGCTTCCGCTGGCGGTCGCACTGTTCGCCGGGCGCGTCTTCTGCGGCGGGGCGTGTCCGCTCGGCGCGATTCAGGAGCTGCTGCACTGGAAAAGCGTGTTCGTGCCGCGTCCGCTGGACCGGATTTTGCGCCTGATCCCCGTACTTCTGCTGCTGGTCTTCTCGGTCTGCGCGATATTCGGGATCGGATTCCCGCTGTGCTACCTGGAACCCTACCTGCCGGTCTTCCTGCTGGATTTCGCCACGCCGTTCGCGATCCTGAGCGCGGTCTTCCTGGTCGTCGGACTCTTCATCTCGCGTCCGTTCTGCCGCTATGTCTGCCCCTACGGCGTCCTGCTCCGCTTCTTCTCGTACTTCTCCCTGCTCAAACCGCAAATCACCACGCACGAATGTGTGAACTGCCGGTTGTGCGAACAGGGCTGTCCGAACGGCGCGATCCTGCCGCCGGAGGGCGCGGGAAGCGCTTCGGAACACCGCAGCGGATTCCGGCGCATCTCCATGCTCGCGGCGTGCATCCCGTTCGCGCTGTTCGCGGGCGGTCTTTTCGGCTTTTTCTGCGCGCCCGTCCTGAGTTCGTTCCACCGCGACGTCCGTCTGGTCCGCGAACTGGACGCCGGGATCCGGAGCGAGGCCGTGGAAGCGTTCGAAAGCACCACGACGACGCGGGAGGAACTCCGTTCGCGCGCCGTGAGACTTCAGAACGGCGTCCTGCTTGGCTCGACCGCCGCAGGCGTGCTGTTCGGCGCGGTCGTGATGGCCGAGCTGATCGCGGAGGCGCGCCGCCGCAAGGAAGAAGAGGTTTACACCATCGACCCGTCGCTTTGTTTCTGCTGCGGCAGATGCTACGCCGCATGTCCCCTGGAACGCAAGGAGAAGCACCATGAAAAATGACGAAATCCGCCGGACACTGCGGTTCCTGCAATGGACGGCATTGACATTCATCCTCACGCTCGGCCTGCTGCTGGCGTACGACATGTACCGGAGCCGCGCGCCGATCAAACAGGCCCAGGACGAGCTCGCCGCCCTGAAGCAGCAGGACCTGGCGGACGCGAAGTTGTCCCGGAC
>JAFYBD010000149.1 GCA_017540385.1 Lentisphaeria bacterium | reverse complement strand
TGACGGCCATCACGATCAGCAGGAACGCGCTGACCATGGAGAAGATCAGGTACGGGAACTGCTTGCCGAGCAGGAACTCCGTCCGGGTGAGCGGCGTCACGTACAGGTTGGTGATGGAGCCCATCTCCTTCTCGCGGACGACGGACAGCGCGGCCAGGATGGCCGGGATCATCATCAGCAGGATCGGGATGGTCGCGGGGACCATGGCGGGCAGACTCGCGACGTCGGGATTGTAGCGGTAACGCGTCTGGACGGAGATCTGATCGATCCTCGGACTGTTGGGCGAATACTGCGCGAGATTGTTCAGCCAGTCGTTGTGAACCAGCCCCGCATAGCCGTTGATGGTCGACGCGCGCGTCGGGTTGGCGCCGTCGATCCAGAAGGCGACCTCGGGCGAATTGCCGTCGTCGACGTCCTTGCCGAACTTGGGCGGGAATTCGACCACGACGCTGAGTTCGCCGTTCGCCATGCGTCTGTCCAGATCCGCATGGCTTTTCACGTCGGGATGCTGGTCGAAGTATCGCGAGCCGGAGAGGTTCAGGGCGTAGTTCGTGCTCTTTTCCGAGTGGTCGTTGTCGAGGATGGCGTAGGACAGGTTCTCCACGTCCATGTTGATGCCGTACCCGATGACGACCATCAGGATCAGTGCGCCGAAGAGCGCGAGCGTGGCGCGGATCGGGTCGCGCATGAGTTCGAGCTGTTCGCGCCAGTAACAGGTGTACCAGCGCTGGAAACTGAACTTGGAGCCGAGCCAGCTGAGGAAGCCGGTCTTCTTCGGCGCTTCCTCTTCGGCGGGCGCGTCGTTCTGGATGCAGGACTCCGTGGCGGCCTTGTTGGATTCCGGGTCGGCGTCCTCCAGGCAGCCGATGAACGCCTCTTCAAGCGTGGAGGCCTTGCGCTGCGCCACGATGTTCGCCGGGGTGTCGCAGACGAGGGAACGCCCGCAGTGCATCAGGGAAATGCGGTCGCAGCGCCCTGCTTCGTTCATGAAGTGGGTCGTGATGAAGATCGTGACCTTGTCCTTTCTCGAAAGCTCGATGATGAGCTCCCAGAAGAGGTCGCGGGCGACGGGGTCGACGCCGGACGTGGGTTCGTCCAGGATGACGATCTGGGGATTGTGGATGACCGCGGCTGCGAGGGAGAGGCGCTGCTTCAGGCCGAGCGGGAGATCGTTCGGGAGCTTCTCCTCGATTTCCTTCAGCTGGAACCGTTCGAGCAGGGCGTCGACGCGCGCGGGAATCTCCTCTTCCGGGATCTGGTACAGGTGCGCGTAGAGCACGAGGTTCTGCCGCACGGTCAGGTCGCCGTAGAGGGAGAAGAGCTGCGTCATGTAGCCGAGGTGCTTGCGGGTCTCGAGGGAACTGCCGTCGATGGGTTTGCCGAAAAGCTTGGCGACGCCCTCGGTGGCGGGCAGGAGTCCGGTCAGCATGCGCATGGTGGTGGTCTTGCCGCAGCCGTTGGCGCCGAGGAATCCGAATATCTCGCCCTTGCGGATGCGGAAACTGACGTGGTCGACGGCGGTGAACGAGCCGAAGCGCTTGGTCAGGCCCTCGGCCTCGATGGAATAGCCGTCGGCCTCGGTGGTCTCAAGCGGAGGCACGACCAGTTCCTTGTGTCCCGAGCGCTGTTCTTCCGGGAGCAGTTCGATGAACGCGGCGTCGAGGTTGTCCTTTCCGGTCTTCGCGAGCAGTTCGGCGGGCGTGCCGGTATCGAGGATCTTGCCGTCGTTCATGGCGATCAGCCAGTCGAACCGCTGAGCCTCGTCCATGTACGCGGTCGCCACGATCACGCTCATGTTTTCCTGAGCTTCGTGAATGGAGTCGACCAGGTCCCAGAACTGACGGCGCGCGAGCGGGTCGACGCCGGTGGTCGGTTCGTCGAGCACCAGCAGGTCGGGGTCGTGGATCAGGGAACAGCAGAGGCCGAGTTTCTGCTTCATGCCGCCAGAGAGCTTGCCCGCCGGACGGTTGAGGAAGGGATAGAGGCCGGTGCTCTTGGTCAGGCGGTCGATCCTGCGGCGACGCTCGGCGGAGTTATGGCCGAAGAGACGCGCGAAGAACTGGAGGTTCTCCTCGACCGTGAGCGTGAAATACAGGTTTTTGCCCAGGCCCTGCGGCATGTATGCGATCTTCGGGCAGACCTTGTTCCTGTGGACACGGTCGCGCATGTCGCCGCCGAGGACGCGCAGATTGCCCTCCTGCATGGCGTGCGCCCCGGTCACGAGGGACAGCAGCGTGGATTTGCCCACGCCGTCGGGGCCGATCATGCCGATCAGCTTGCGCGCGGGAATATCGAGCGTGACATGGTCCAGCGCCAGGGTCTTGCCGTATTTCAGGGCCAGATTCTGAAAACTGACGACCGGTTCGATGTTCACGCCCTCATTGGAGGGAGAATTGCTCATTGTGCGGCCGTTCCATTCGTCTCGGCGACTTTGTCAGCGACGGGGGGAGGGATCAGCCCCTTCTCTTTCGGGGTGAGGAGGAAGTCCGGCCAGGGTTCCTTGTCGTCGAGGCGGACCCAGGCGACGCCGGGGATGCCGGTCTTGACGTATTCGACGTACTGCTTGAGGAGATCCGCGGAGATTTTCGCCTTCACGCGGAACATGAGTTTTTCGCGTTCCACGCGGGTCTCGACGGACTTCGGCGTGAACTGCGCGACGCTGGCGACGTAGGAAATGGAAGCCGGGATCGCGACGTCGTCCATGGCGTCGACCACGATGCGGGCGTCCGCGCCGAGGGCGATCTGTCCGGCGACCTCCTCGGGGACGAAGAAGGTCAGGTAGACGTCGGTGAGGTCGACCAGGTTCAGCACGCGGCCGCCGGAGCTGAGGACTTCGCCGGCTTCGGCGATGCGGTACTGGATGCGGCCGTCGATCGGAGCGGTGAGGGTGCTGTCGTCGATGTCGGCCTGAATGCGGTCCGCATCGGCTTTCGCCGCGGTGATGGCGGCTTCGGCCTTGACGATGGCGGCCTTGTCGGAAACGATCGTGGCTTCGACGCTCTTGATACTGGCCTCGACGCTCTGGATGTCGGCCTTGGCGGAATCGACGTCCGCCGCCGCGGACTGGTACAGCGCCTCGTCGTTTTCGAAGGTCTGGCGGGACGTGACGTCCTTTTCCATCAGTTCCTTCGAACGTTCGTAACGGCTCTTCGCGTTGTTGTACGTGCTGGTCTTCGCGGCGAGCGCGGACTTCGCGGAAGCGAGCGAGGCGTTCGCGGCGGCAAGCGAGGCTTCCTCGACCTGGAGCTGCGCCTTTGCCTGTTCGAGTTCGGCTTCCTTCACCTTGATCTGCGCATTGGCCTGTTCAAGTTCGGCCGTAAGCGTGTTGATCTGCATCTGGACGAGCGTCTGACCGCCCTTCACGTAGTCGCCTTCGTCGACCAGGAGCTGTTCGATCTTGCCGGCGAGCTTGGCGGCGATGTTGATCTCGGTCGCTTCGAGGCGGCCGTTGCCGGAGGCGAACGCCGGATTCTTGAAGATTGCCTCTTCCTTGTAGGTCTTGATGAGATACCAGGTCATGCCGATCGCGGCGATAACGAGGAGCGAGATGATGATTTTCTTCATGTTGAACATGGTTTGGGATCCTTTCCCGGTTGTGCCATTGTCAGTTGTCGAAAAAATTAATCATTTAATATACACCATAACGGTCGAATTTTCAAACACTTTTTACGTTTTCGCGCGAAAGCGCACATACGCGAGGGCGCACGCAAAAATCCGGCTGCGAACGGCGGGAAACCGTTTCGCGGCCGGAGAGAAGAGTTTTTTGGGGAAAGCGGTGGAATTTACGGGGTGATCGTGATGGTCTGTCCGGCCTTGTACCCGCCTGCGGGAAGATAATCCCTGACTTCGCCGTTTTTGACGCGGACGCGGAATCCGGGCGTGTCGTGCGTGCAGGTGACGGTCGCCTCCTTGAATCCGCCGGTGCCGTGCCATGCGATATCGACCACGAACCCGCCGCGCGCCTTGAGTCCCTTCACGGAACCGGAATCGAACCCGCCGGGCACCCTTATTCTGTCGATATGGAACTTGCTTTCGATCTTTTCCGTATTCTGCAAGGCTTCCGCCCACGGCAGCGCGGGCAGGATATCCAGCGTGTAGATGCGTTCGGCGCCGCGTTCCTCGTACATGTGGCTCTGGAGGAGCATTTCGACGAGGCCGGAGAGTGCGCCGAAGTTGCCGTCGATCTGGAACGGCGGATG
>JAFYBD010000148.1 GCA_017540385.1 Lentisphaeria bacterium | reverse complement strand
GTCTCCTCGCCTCGCTCGCCGTCGCTTCCACGGCCGCGTTCCTCTCCCTGTCCGCTTCCTCCTGCGCCAGCTGCTCCTCGGACTGCGACGACCGCCTCCCCGAGGTCACGGAGGACAACTTCGGCGCGTACCTGATGGTGTCGTTCCGCGAGCAGAACCACGACATCTTCTTCGCGCTCAGCAGCGACGGCTACACGTTCACCGACGTGAACGGCAACAAGCCGGTGCTGTTCGGGATCGACCTCGCCGAACAGAAGGGCATCCGCGACCCGCACATCTTCCGCGGCCCGGACGGGTTCTACATGGCCGCGACCGACCTGCACATCTACGCCCAGCGGCAGGGCCTGCGCGCGACCCAATGGCAGCGCGACGGCCAGAAATACGGCTGGGGCAACAACCGCAGCCTCGTGCTCATGAAGTCGAAGGACCTCATCAACTGGACCAGCACCCACTTCGACGTCGCGGCGGCGTTCCCCGAGCTCGGTGACATCAGCCAGGCGTGGGCGCCCGAGACCGGTTACGACCCGGTCGAAAAGAAGATCTTCGTCTACTTCACGCTCGGACTGCAGGGAGGCGAAGTGAAGCAGCTCTACTGGTCCTACACGGACGATGACTTCACCCGGCTCGTGACCGTGCCGAAACGCATCGGATTCGATCCCGACCTCGGGACGCACTCCTACATCGACGGCGACCTCTCCTACGGAAACGGCAAGTACCACCTCTTCGACTACGACAGCGGCATCAAGCACGCCGAGTCCGACCATCTGCTCTACGGCTACAAGTACGTGAACGACGAGAACTGCGCGAAGACCGGCGGCTCGGTCGAGGCCCCGAACGTCTGGCGGCGCATCGGCACCGACAAATACGTCCTCATGTTCGACAACTACAACTTCCCCAACGAAATGGCGTTCAGCGAGACCACGGATTTCCGCGAGTTCACGAACCTCGGCCGCTTCAACCAGGGCGTCATGAAGACCACGAACTTCACCGGGGCCAAGCACGGCGCGGTCATCGTGCTGACGAAGGAAGAGGCCAAAAAGTTCGCGGATTACTGCGGGCTGGAGAGTTATTGACGGCGTCCTTCGCGTGCGCGTTTTTCCCGCGTCTCCGCACGCGCATGCGCTTGATTTTTGATGCTCTCTATGCTATATTAGACGCTTGTTCTTCAGACAGTCTGATACGATGCGCGCGTCCCGCGCGGCGCGGCGTCGAATGGAGTACCACCCAATCATGATAAAAAGCATCCTACTGACCGGGGTCGGCGGACAGGGCATCCTGTTCGCGGCTGGCGTGATCGCATCCGCCGCCGAAGCCGCCGGTTTCAACGTCACGACCAACGAGATCCACGGCATGGCCCAGCGCGGCGGTTCCGTGACCGCCCAGGTCCGCTACGGCGACGGCACGTTCGCCCCGCTCGCGGTCTCCGGCAGCATCGACGTGATCGCCGCCCTGGAGCACATCGAAGCCATCCGCTGGGCGCATTGTCTCAAACCGGACGGACTCGCGGTCGTCGCGAAAACGAGCGTCGTCCCCGTCACGGTCACGACCGGCGCGTGCAGTTATCCAGAGGACGTGGAGCAGCGTCTCCATGCCGTCTTCCCGCGCCTCGTCTATCTCGACTGCGCGGCCCTCGCGCTCGAGCTCGGAAACGTCCGGCTCGCGAACACCATCCTGACCGGCGCGCTCTCCGCCGGGCTCCCCGAAATCGCCGAAGACCACTGGCGCGCAGGCCTCCTCGCCCGCGTCAAAAAAGGTTTTGAAGAAGCCAATACAACCGCTTTCCTGAAAGGAAGATCGTTATGTTCCGCTACATGAACGAAGAGGCCGAGACTCTTTCCCGGTCCCAGATCACCGCACTTCAGGACGAACGCCTGAAGGCCATCGTCGCGCACACCGCGAAAAACTCCCCGTGGTCCGCAGCGCGTTACAAGGCCGCCGGGATCGACCCCGCGAACTTCCGCGGCCTCGCCGATCTCCACAAGCTGCCGTTCTGCTCCAAGAAGGATTTCCGCGAACAGTATCCCCTCGGAATGTCCTGCGTGCCTCGCAACCGGCTCGCGGAAATGCACATGTCCAGCGGCTCCACCGGCACCCCGGTCGTGATGCCCTACACCATCGCCGACCTGAAACAGTGGGCCACCTGCATGAGCCGCTGCTACATCATGGCGGGAGCCAACCCCGGCGACACCTGCCAGATCACCCCCGGTTTCGGGCTCTTCAACGGCGGTTTCGGCTGCTACCACGTCGCGCGCGAAGCCGGACTCTTCGTGTTCCCGACCGGCGCGGGATACACCGTCCGCCAGATCAAGCTCGCGCAGGACTTCCAGACGCGCGTGATGGTCGCGGTCGTCTCCTACTCCATCCGCATCATGGAAATCCTCGCCGAGACCAAGCAGTCCCTGCCCGACCTGAAGATCGGCATATTCGGCGCCGAATCGTTCTCGCCCGGCATGAAGAAGCGCATCCGCAACGGGCTCGGCATCGACGCCTTCGACATCTACGGCATGACCGAAACCGGCGGCATCGGCAGCGGCATGGACTGCCCCGCCCACGAAGGCATCCACATGTGGGAAGACCAGTACATCGTGGAAGTCGTCGACCACGACACCGGCGAACCCGTCCCCGACGGGCAGTTCGGCGAGATCGTCATCACCAGCCTCACCCGCGAAGCGCTCCCCGTGATCCGGTTCAAGACCGGCGACCGCGGCCGCATCCTCACCCGCGAAAAATGCGTCTGCGGACGCACGCACCTCCGCCTCGACACCATCAGCGGCCGCCTCGACGACATGCTCATCATCTCCGGCGTGAACTTCTTCCCGAACCAGGTCGAACAGTCCCTGCTGAAGGTCCCCGGCG
>JAFYBD010000147.1 GCA_017540385.1 Lentisphaeria bacterium | reverse complement strand
CGGACGGCCTGCCGGACGGATGCGCCGGAACCGGTGGGGGACGCCGCCGGAACCGGAGCCGGCGCGGGGGCGCGCTGCGGCCGGGCGTAGAGATCGTGCAGGGTCTCCTCGCTCATGGACGCGTCGGCCCCGACGGAGGCTCCTGTCTTCAGGCACTGGATGATTTCATCGAAGATATCGGGTTTTCTCATGGGAGGGGGTTCCTGTACTCGCGGTCCGGGGAGGAGTTTGTTCGCTATACAATACATCCGCCGGGACAGTTTTTCAAGCGCGGGAGAACGGGAATCCGCCGCTTTCCGCCGGAAACCGCCGTCAGACCGTGATCCGCGCCATCTGGAGCTTCGCCGAGAGCAGGACCCGGTCCGGGTGGACGCGATACAGGCAGTCGAAACAGCCGGAAACGGGCTCAGGGGCATCGACATGCCGGAGCCAGCGGCGGAATTCGGCGTCGTCGGTCCCTTCGTGCTGACGGAGCCAGGCGGAACAGAACAGCAGGTCCTCGCGGCCGGACGCCCGGCGCAGAAACGAACGGAACCGGCTGTGCGCCCTCCAGTGCGGTTCGAAATCGACGTAGTGCGTGCGGAGCATCATGAGCTCCTCGAGTTCGGTCAGGTCGATAATGCGTTCCCGGTGACGTTCCATCTCGCTGCCGAAGCCTTCCCTCGGAAACGTCCCGGTCTCCGACGCAAACGACGCAAGCGTGCGGCGTTCCTCGTCGATGTCTTTCAGGATGCGCGCGCACTCGAGCATCTCGCACGAAGCGGCCGCGCCGCGTGAAACAGCGTAATCCATGCTACCCTCCTTTTCCGGGCCGCCCGCCCCCCCGGCGGACAATCGCCCTCCCGTAATCAATATGCCACGGAAACCGGCAAAATCAAGCGCTCTTACGGTTCGGACTCCAGATTTTTCAGGAAATCCTCGACCATGAGGCGGCTGTGCGCCTGGAAGAGCGGGTCGAGCAGCATGTCGAGGTCGCCCTCCATCAGCGCGGGAAGATTGAAGACGGAGACCACGCCGAACCGGTGGTCGGTCACGCGGTTCTGGGGGAAATTGTAGGTGCGGATGCGTTCGCTGCGGTCGCCCGTGCCGACCTGCAGGCGTTTGCTGGCGGCCTGTTTGGCGGCTTCCTCGCTGCGCTGGATCTCCAGCAGGCGGCTCTTCAGGATGCGGAGCGCGATCTCGCGGTTGCGGATCTGGGAGCGTTCCTGCTGGCTCGCCACCACGAGCCCGCTCGGTATGTGACGGATGCGCACGGCGGAATCGGTGCGGTTGACGTTCTGGCCGCCGGGACCGGAGGAACGGAACGTCGAGACCTCGAGGTCTTCGGGGCGGATCGCGATGTCGTCGATCTCGCTGGCCTCGGGGAGGACGGAGACGGTCACGGTCGAGGTGTGGATGCGGCCGCCGGACTCGGTCACGGGGACGCGCTGCACGCGGTGGACGCCGCTCTCGTATTTCATGCGGGAGAAAATGTCCTCGCCGGAGAGGGAGAACATCACGCCCTTGACGCCGCCGAGCTCGGAATCGGACTGCTCGAGCACTTCGGCCTTCCAACCGCGTTTCTCCGCGTAGTGCAGATACATGCGGAAGAGTTCGCCGGCGAAGAGCGCGGCCTCCTCGCCGCCCGCGGCCGGTTTGATCTCCACGATGGCGTCGCGGGAATCGGCTTTGTCCTGCGGGGCGAGCAGCATCAGGAGCGACTGCTCGGATTCGGCGGCGGCGCGCTCCTGTTCGGCGAGGTCGGCCTCGACGAGGCTGCGGAACTCGGGATCGTGTTCGCTTTCGAGCAGGCCGCGGTTTTCCTTTTCGGATTCGAGCGCGGCGATCCAGCGGTCGTACACGGCGAAAATGGACTGCAGGCGCTGGCGCTCGCGCGCGAGCATGGAGGCTCTGGCGGGGACGGCGTAGACGCCGGGGTCGGACAGCTCCGTTTCGAGCTCCTTCTCCCGGGTCCTGAACTGCGCGATCTGTCGCGAGAAATCTTCCGGCTTCATCCCGTCACCCGTCGAATCCTAAAAAAACAGCCCGGCCTGCGTACTGGAACGCGAGGTTCGGGCTGGTTGTTCCTGCCGCGGAAGTCCGCAGGGGACACGCGGCAATCCGCGGAAACGGAATTACTTGGCGTAACGGCGGCGGAATTTTTCGACGCGGCCGGCGACGTCAACGAGTTTCTGCTTGCCGGTGATGAAGGGATGGCACTCGGCGCAGATACCGACTTTCTGTTCTTTGCGGGTGGAGTAGATGTCCCAGACTTTGCCGCAGGCGCAGATGACTTTCGCCGGGCCATACGCAGGATGGATGGAGTCTTTCATTTTTAACCTCATATATGTTGGATTTGTATTTGATTTCCGAGAAAACCGCGCTACATTAAAGCAACAGTCGAATTTTAATATACACCCAACTTTGAAAAATGCAACTTCTTTTCGGAGAATCTTGACGGATTTTCTTCGGCGCGAGCCTCTTTCCGCCTCAAAGGGCCGGAACGGCGGCGGACGCCGCGACCGGGACACGACCCCATGAACACCACGCATCACACCGCCGGAAAACGTTTTCTCCTGCGCCTGCTGCCGGTCTTCGCGCTGGCGCTGGCGATCCGCGTGCTGTGCGCGATCCCGGCGCTGACGGAGCCGAGCCGGCTGTCCCGGCCGGACACCGAAACGTATCTGCCCCCGGCATACGCCCTGGCCGAAGACGGCGCGATCAACACGAAGCCGCAGCATAATCCCGCGCGGTTCCATCATGGTCCGGGCGTCAAAGACTGTGTTGTCGTCCAGCGCCCGGCGGTGCAGCGTCCGCCGGGGTACATCGTGTTTCTGGCGGGGCTAAGGCTGATCTTCGGGCGGTCTCCGGTGGCGTTCGCGCTGGCGGGATGCCTGATCGGCGCGCTCGCGGTGTTCCCGGTCGGCGTGACCGGGTATCATCTCGCCGGACGGAAAGCCGGGTTCCGGGCGGCCGTGCTGTACGCGCTGAACCTGACGTCGCTTGCGGTGGCTCCGCTGATCCTGGCGGATACCCTGCTCGGACTGCTGGTGGCGTTTCAGGCGATGTACCTCGCGAAGGCGCTTCGTTTCGGGCGCATCCGCGATTTCATCCTCGCGACAATCTTCGCGGCGGCGGCCGTGCTGGTGAAGCCGGTCAACATCCCCGTCCTGATTCTGCTGATCGGCATGGCCCCGTTCCTGATGAAGCCCCGACGGAAGGCCGTGCGCGCGATGCTGCTTGTGCCGGTCATTTCCGCGGTCATCATCGTGCCGTGGATGCTCCGCAACCGGGCAGTCGGGGCGGGATTCGCGGTCGACCGGAATTCCGGCCTCACGGCGCTTCACAACACCGCGGCGATCCTGGCGCATGCGAGTCACCGCGACGCCAACGAGATACGCCACTGGCTGGAATATCAGGCAGAGCACGAGTTCATGACGATCAATCAGTGGCGGACAGACAAAGTCACCGTTCAGGAACGCGAGGAATGGTATCTGAAGCGCTACCGGGAGGCCATTCTGGCGCATCCGTGGTCGGCGGCGGCGACGCATCTCTTCCAGGTGTGGATCCTGCTGCCGGACATGGCGGATTACCTGCAGAACCTGGGGCTGAGGACCGGCGAACGCGGCACGCTGGCGGTTTTGCGGAAAGACGGCGTACTGGCGGCGTTCCGGCATTACATGGACGGGAGTTATGCGGCGGGCCTGCTGGCGGTGCCGTTCCTGCTGGCGCACGCGGCGCTGTGGGCTCTGGCGATATTCGGCATGTGGGTGTACGCGCGGAAAAAACGCTGGGCGGTCCTGCTCGTCTTCGCAGTCCCCGTCGTGTATTATCTGGCGGCGGCGGGTCCGGTGGTATTGCCCCGGTATCAGATACCCGCCCTGCCCGGCGCATGCGCGCTCGCAGGCGCGGTCATTTCAGCCTGTGGTATTCGCAGATGGCGAAAACGTCGGTCATGCCCGCAATGTAATCGGTGACCGCGCGGTGAATGCCGTCGACGTCCATCCGGCGTCGGATCTGGCTGCCCGCGAGCTCGGGGTGCGCCACGAACGTGTCGAAGAGGAACGACATGCGTTCCTGCGAGAGCTGGTTCAGCTTTTTGAGTTCCTGCGAGAAATACAGGTTTTCGTACAGGAACGTCCTCAATTCGCTCGTGAGCACCTGGAATTCCTGGCTCCAGGCGATCAGCGTCAACCCTTTCGCCGGAGCGTCCGCGGGGGACGCCACGCCCGACGATTCGATCAGACGCGCCGAGGTCTCGATGGCGTCGCCGACCATGCGGTTGATGAGCGCCCGCACCGTATAGGTCACGAACTTGTCATCGCCCCGCTTGAGCCCGAGCGACTTCGTCTCCTCGGAGGCCATCCGCCAGATCGCCACCTCGTTCATCATGTCCTCGGTCAGGATGCCGGCGTCCAGCCCGTCGTCGACGTCGTGGCCGTAATAGGTGAGGTCGTCGGCGAGGTCGGCCACCTGGGCTTCGAGGATCGGCGCGGGATCGAGGGCGCGACCGTCGAGCATGACCGGGTGGAGCTGGGAACGGTGTTTGACGAGTCCGCTGCGGACCTCCCAGGTCAGGTTGAGCCCGTCGTAGGCGGGGTATTTGGTCTCCAGCAGGTCCACCACGCGGATGGCCTGCAGGTTGTGGTCGAATCCGCCGTAGCCCGCCATCAGGCTGTGGAGGGTGCGTTCGCCTGCGTGGCCGAACGGCGTATGACCGAGGTCGTGCGCGAGCGCGATGGCCTCGGTGAGGTCCTCGTTCAACCCGAGGCTGCGTGCGATGGTACGCGCGATCCCGGCCACCTCGATCGTGTGCGTCAGGCGGTTGCGAAGATGGTCGCCCGTGGTGCTCAGGAAGACCTGCGTCTTGTATTCGAGCCGCCGGAACGCCTGGCTGTGCAGGATGCGGTCGCGGTCGCGCTGGAATTCGGTGCGGTAGGGGTGGGGAGTCTCCGGGTAATGCCGTCCCTCGAGCGCACCGGCATGCACGGCGTAAGGCGCGAGCGCCCGGTCCTCGAGGTCGCAGAGGATCTTCTGAGTGCGCGGGGTCATGGGTTACAGCCCCACCTTGTCCTTGAGCTTCTGGAAGAAGCCCGGATCGGCTTCGGATGAATTTACGGTGAAGTTCGGCCCGGTGCCGTTGTCCTTCGCGCCGCCGGGATTGTCCTGCGTGAACGCCGCGGCATACGCCCTGAGCGCTTCCTTCTGCGCGTCGGTGAGCTTGCGCGGGACGTCGATCGTGAGCTTCACGTGATGGTTGCCGAAGACGTTCGGGCGCTGCCGGACCGGCATGCCCTTGCCCTTCAGCGTGAGCACGTCGCCGTTCTGGGTCCCGGGCGGGACCGTGAGCTCGGCGTCCCCGTGGACGGTCGGGATGGTCACGACGCCGCCAAGCGCGGCGACCGGGAACGGGATGTGATGTTCCGCATAAATGTCCTCGTCCTCGCGCTGGAACCGGCGGTCGGGACGGATCTGGATCAGGATGTAGAGGTCGCCGTTCGCACCGCCGCGCACGCCGGGTTCGCCCTCCCCGGTCACGCGGATGCGGTTGCCGGTGTCGATGCCCGCGGGGATGTGGAGCTCGATGGAACGGTGCACGGAGACCCGGCCGGAACCGCCGCACTTCGCGCACTTGTGGGCGATCTTCTGGCCGGTGCCGTGGCAGACGGGACATTCGTGCATCATGGTGAAGAAGCCCTGGGAGACGCCGACCTGTCCGCTGCCCTTGCAGCGGTCGCAGCGTTCGGGCTTCGTGCCGTCGGCGCAGCCGGAACCGTTGCAGGTCGGGCACAGGCCGGAACGGTTGAACTCGATCTTCTTCGTGACGCCCTTGAACGCCTCGTCGAGCGTGATGCCCAGGTTGTAGCGCAGGTCGGCCCCTTCGAGGGGACCGTTCGGGTCGCGCCGACGTCCGCCGCCGAAGAACGATTCGAAGCCGCCTCCGCCACCGCCGCCGAAGAACTGGTTGAAGATGTCGAAGGGATCGCCGGAGAACCCGCCTCCGCCACCGCCGCCGTTGACGGCATCCTCGCCGTACTGGTCGTACATCTGGCGTTTTTCCCTGTTGCCGAGGATTTCGTAGGCATGGGAGATCTTCTTGAACTTCTCCTCGGCTTCCTTGTTCCCGGGGTTCTTGTCGGGGTGATATTTCACGGCCAGACGCCGGTACGCCTTCTTGATGGCGTCCTCGTCGGCGTCCGAGGGGATTTCGAGGATATCGTATAGTTCGGTATGACGTGCGGGCATGATCGGGGGGCCTTGTCAGAGTGTTCTCAATCGCGGCCGAGGCCGTCGGTCATCAGTTTGGCCGTCCTGCGTGCGAACGCGGCGGGATCGGGCAGTTCGGAGCCTTCGCAGAGGAGCGCCTGGTCGTACAGCATGGCCGCGTAGTCCACGAGCACGGGGCTGCCGGGCTCGGCGTCGTATTTCTTCGCCATCGCCTGGATGAGCGGCGAATCGGGGTTCAGCTCCAGGATGCGCTTCACTTCGGGCGCTTCCTGTTTCATGGCCTTCATGATCCGCTGCATGTTCACGGAGGGATCGGCCTCGTCGCCGACGAGGCAGCAGACGCTTTCGGTCAGACGGGCGGAGAACCGGACGTCCTTCACGCGGTTTTCGAGCGTCTTCTTCAGGAAGTCGAGCAGGGACTTGTTCTGCTTTTCGGCTTCCTCGGTCTTCTTCTTCAGCTCCTTCTCGACGGGCTCGTCGAGCTTGAGATCGCTCTTCGAAACCGAGACGACATCCTTGTCCGCGTACTTGCCGATGCCGTTGATGACGAATTCGTCCACCGGGTCGAGCAGGAACAGCACGTCGAGCTTCTGCTGGCGGAAGAGTTCCAGCTGGGGCGAATGTTCCACGGCGGCGCGGGATTCGCCGGTGATGAAGTAGATCGCCTTCTGCGTCGGGGGCATCGCGTCCGAATATTCCTTCAGGGAGACGAGCTTGCCCGCCCCGCCGTTCATGGTCTCGAAGAGCAGGAGGTTCTGGAGTTTCTCGCGGTTCTCCCAGTCGCTGTAGGCGCCTTCCTTGATGAGGCGGCTGAACTCGCCGTAGAACTTTTCGTAGTTCGGGCGGTCCTTCTCCATCATCTTCTGGAGCTCGGAGAACACGCGTTTCACGATGGCGTTGGAGATGCGCTTCACCTGCGGGTTGTCCTGCAGCGTCTCGCGGGAGATGTTCAGCGGCAGATCGCTGGAGTCGACCACGCCGGAGACGAAGCCGTTCATGTAGTCGGGCAGCAGGCCGGGGCACTCGTCGGTGATGAAGACGCGCTTCACGTACAGGCTGAGGGTCTTTTTGTTGCGGACTCCGAACTGGTACTGGAACGGGAGTTTGGCGGCGAGGAACAGCAGGGCCTTGAATTCGGAAGTGCCCTCGGCGGAGAAGACGATGCGCTTCAGCGGGGCCTCGTAGTCGCCGGAGAGGTGGGAATAGAAGCTCTTGTACTCGTCCTCGGTCACTTCGGACTCGGGACGCAGCCAGATGGCCTTCATGGTGTTCAGCGTGTCGTCCTCGATGACCTCCTTGCCGTCCTTCGTGGTCTTGTGCGACATCCTGATCGGGTACTCGATGAAGTCGGAGTATTTGCGGACGATGGACGAGACGGTCCAGTATTCGAGGTAGTTCTTGAAGTCTTCCTTCAGGTGGAGCGTGACGGTCGTGCCGCAGGCATCCTTCTCGGCCTCGTTCACGGTGAACGTGTCGACGCCGGTGGATTCCCACAGATACGCCTGCTCTTCGCCGGCCTTCTTCGTGAGCACGGAGACCTTGTCGGCGGCCATGAACGCGGCATAGAAGCCGACGCCGAACTGGCCGATGAGCTCCGGCGCGGTCGCCGGATTGTCCTCCTGCGCCTTCTTCAGCTCGGCGAGGAATCCGCGCGAACCGGAATGTGCGATGGTGCCGAGGTTTTCGACCAGCTCCTCGCGGGTCATGCCGATACCGTTGTCGGAGATGGCCAGCGTGCCGGCCTTATCGTCGGCCGTGATGCGGATCTCGCCCTCGCTGGCGAGTTCGGGGTGCGTCAGAGCCAGGAAACGCCGCTTGTCGAGCGCGTCGGCGGCATTTGCGATCAACTCGCGCAGGAAGATCTCGCGGTTGGAGTAGATCGAGTTGATCATCATGTTGAGCAGTTCTTTGACTTCGGCCTTGAATTGCATATGTTTGGACATGGTATCAGTCTCCTTTTCAATGAGTTGCTGTAATAAACGATCCCGGTGCGGCCGTCACTTCTTCGCGGCTTTCTTTGCGGGGGCGGCTTTCTTCGCCGGAGCGGACGTCTTCTTCGGCATCGGATTGCCCAGGCTGGCGTTCGCGCCCTTGTAGTCGTTGCAGTAGAACCCGGAACCGACGAAGATCACGCCGGAACCGGCTCCGATCTTGCGTTTCAGGGCGTCCTTGCCACATTCGGGGCAGGTCTTCAGATGATCCTCGGTCATCTGCTGGAATTTCTCAAACTCGTATCCGCAGTGCTTGCAGACATATTCGTAGGTGGGCATTTCGGGTGGTCCTTGTTAGAGGGACGCCGGTCGGGGGACGGCGTCCGCGCGGGTTGTATTATGATGAATTGTCTGCCGGTGATAAGCATACTTTGTGCCAAACCGGGCGCAAGGGGCGTTTCCACCTCGAAACAGTCGGAAAAGGCGGGCGAGGTCCTCACGTTTTTGCGACATTATGTCCCATGCAGTGCCAAAGTGCGCCGCATGCGCCGTCACACGCCGGGACGGTGCGCGAAGAGTCGGCAGGGAGAGGATCCGGGTGCGTCAGGACTTTTTCCCGACCATCTTTTCGGGACGGACGGCGGCGTCGAACGCGGCTTCGTCGATGAGACCGCTGGCGAGCGCGGCTTCCTTCAGCGTGAGGCCGTTCTTGTGCGCGGTCTTCGCGATGGCGGCGGCGTTGTCGTAGCCGATCACGGGCGACAGCGCGGTCACGAGCATCAGGGAACGGTTCAGCAGCTCCCGGATGCGGGCGGCGTCGGCGCGGAGGTCCTTCAGTGCGAATTCGGTGAAGGAACGGCAGGAATCCGCGATCAGGCGGACTTCGGTGAGCAGGTCGAAGATCATGACCGGCTTGAAGACGTTCAGCTCGAAATTGCCCTGCGTGGCGGCCATGCCGACGGCCGTGTCGAGCCCGATCACCTGCACGCAGACCATGGTCATGGCCTCGCACTGGGTCGGGTTCACCTTGCCGGGCATGATGGACGAGCCGGGCTCGTTCTCGGGGAGGATGAGCTCGCCGAGCCCGCAGCGGGGACCGCTGGCGAGCCACCGGACGTCGTTGGCCATCTTCATGAGGGCGCAGGCGAGGTTGCGGAGCGAACTGCTGGCGGCGGCGACGGCGTCGTGCCCGGCGAGCAGCGCGAATTTGTTGCGGCCGGAGACAAACGGCAGTCCGGTCAGGGAAGCGATCTCCGCGGCTGCGGCTTCGGCGAAGCCCTCCGGGGCGTTGAGTCCGGTCCCCACGGCGGTCCCGCCGAGGGCGAGTTCATAAAGTTCGGGGAGGGCCGCCTCGATGCGCGCGATGGCGGCGTCGAGCTGGGCGCGGTAGCCGGAGAATTCCTGGCCGAGCGTGAGCGGGACGGCGTCCTGCAAATGGGTCCGGCCGATCTTCACGACGTCGGCGAACTCGGCTTCCTTCGCGGCGAGCGCGTCGCGGAGCGTGCGGACGGCGGGGAGGAGCGTGCCGGTGATCGCGCAGGCGGCCGCGATGTGCATGGCGGCGGGGAACGTGTCGTTGGAGGACTGCGAGCAGTTCACATGGTCGTTCGGATGGACGGGCTTTTTGGTCCCGCGCTCGCCCCCGAGGAGTTCGTTGGCGCGGTTGGAGACGACCTCGTTCACGTTCATGTTAGACTGCGTGCCGCTGCCGGTCATCCAGACTTTCAGCGGGAATTCGCCGTCGAACTTGCCTGCGAGGATCTCGTCGCAGGCGGAAGCGATGGCCGTCGCGAGCTCGGGTTTGAGCTTGCCGAGACGGGCGTTCGCCGTCGCGCAGGCCTTTTTCAGCACGGCGAAGGCGCGGATGACCTCGCGCGGGATCAGGTCGTCGCCGATATTGAAGTGGATCAGGGAACGCTGCGTCTGCGCGCCCCAGTAATGTTCCGCGGGGACCGCGATCGGTCCCATGCTGTCGGTTTCGATACGGTCTGCCATGATTCCCGGTCCTGTTCCGCGTGGTTGAAATGCGGGGGGCGCCTCAGTTCTGAGGCTTGCCCTCCATCTTGTCGATGTCTTTCTTCACGAACTCGACGACCTTCTCGAACTTCGGGACGTTGCTGATGTCGATGTCCATGAGGGTCTGGTGGGCGTCGAGCACGTTGTGGGCGTTGCTCTCCGGGGTGGTTGCGTTGGATGCGGCGACGCCGGCGACGTCGTCGAACGCTCCGATCCTGAACTCGAACACCTTCTTCAGGCCGAGTCCGCCGAGAAGCTTTTCATTCTGCTCGGAGGCGTTGAATATCTCGGCGGGCACGGATTTCTTCCGGGCGGAGAGACCGAGCATGGCGAGCATGCCCATGAACGTGCTGTCCATCCAGGTGCACTCCTCCAGGTCGATCCTGAGGCCGTTGAACGGCTCGGCGGGGAGCTTCTTGGCGAGCTCCCGGAGCGGGGGAGCGCAGACGAACGAAGCGTTGCCCTTCACGCGGATGTAGTGTACGCCGTCCTTGTTCGAAATGAAGATTTCGCCTGTTTCCATCCCGGTTTCTCCTTATTGAGGGGCGTTGGAATTGTCTTTGACGAGCACGGCCTTGATGCGACGGACGCCCCGACTGGAGCTCTCCTCCTTCAGGATCTTGAATCCGCCGAGCTGACCCGTATGGGCGGCATGGGGTCCTCCGCAGATTTCCTTGGAGAAATCGCCCATGCTGTAGACTTTCACGATGTCGCCGTATTTGTTGCCGAAGAGGCCGATGGCGCCTTCGGCGCGGGCGGCGTCGGGGGACATCTCGCGGCAGACCACGGGCAGGTCGGCCTTGATCTGCTCGTTCACGATCTTTTCGACTTCGGCGAGCTGTTCCGGGGTCATCTTCTCGGGGTGGGAGAAGTCGAAGCGGAGGCGGACGCCGTCGATGTTGGAGCCGCGCTGGGCCACGTGGTCGCCGAGGACCAGGCGGAGCGCCTTGTGCAGCAGATGCGTGGCGGTGTGGAGTTCGGCGGACGCTTCGGAGTGGTCCGCGAGGCCGCCCTTGTTCTGGCCCTTTTCGGCGGTCTGGGAGTCGGCGATGTGTTTCTGGCGCGCCTCCTCGTAGCCCTTCATGTCGACCGTGAAGTTTTTCTCCTTCGCCATTTCGACCGTGAGCTCGATCGGGAATCCGTAGGTCTCGTAGAGGTTGAACGCGTTCTTGCCGGAGATGACCTTGTTCGTCACGAAGTCGGGGACGCGTGCGACCATCTTCTCGAATTCGCGTGTACCGCGCTCGAGGGTGCGCTGGAACGTCTCCTCCTCGCGGTTGAGCTCGGAGAGGATGGTGTCGCGTGCGGCGACGAGCTCCGGATAGAAATCGCCCATGATGGAGATCACGACGTCGGCGATCTTCGCGGTGAAGGCTTCCCTGATGCCGAGGTTGTTGCTGCCCTCGCGGATGGCGCGGCGGAT
>JAFYBD010000146.1 GCA_017540385.1 Lentisphaeria bacterium | reverse complement strand
GATGGATTTTCAGCGAATGGGCAAAAAGACCAATGCAGGAAGATTTGAGCGTGGCTACCTGAAGGTAACCACCGAAAATCTTACCAGTTGGACTTTGTCCAGACGCGAAAAGCCGCCGAATACCAATTTTTAGAGGTGCCCTTTTATCTCTCTTCAAGCACCTCGACCGTCGCGCTGAATCCCGGATCGAATTCGGAGGGTTCCTGCGACTGCGAATAGACGAGATCGATTTTCGCCGTGCCCGGCTTCAGGGCGCGGTAAACGATGACGGTGCGGCCCCCGACGCCATCCATTTCCTCCGGGTTCGGATCGGACACATAGTCGTCCGAATCGAGCGCGAGGACGTCCGCGTCGGCCTTGTCGGCGTTCTTCCAGCTGTACCCGGTCGTAATATTGGATTCGAGTGTGATGCGGATGACGTCCCCGGGATGCGCTTCGATCTTTTTGCCGTTGTCATTTTCGGAGAGGTTCAACTCGTTTCCGGCGGCGATCTGAGGAGCGGTCGAGCCTATGACCACATGCAGATTGAAGGTCTTATCCGCCGGTCTGTCGTCCTCCCACGGACGTGCGTAGGTGAGCGAGATGTCGGCTTCGCCGGACCGTACGGCTTTGAACGTCCGGATATCGCATCCGCCGTACCCGGCCTCGCCCTCGCGGTGGGGATCGGCTTCGAATTTGCTTTCGACTTCGAAAAACCCGTCTTCGAGCGGCCCCAATTCCCAGGAGAATCCGGTGGACGGATTGGACCGGAGCCTGACGCGGATGGTTTCGCCCGGAAGAACGTGGACCGTGTCGCCGCTGTTCTGCTCGTCGACGTCGACGAACTTTTCGGACGACGGATTCGAGGGAGCCTCATGTTTCGACTTGGAGCAGGCGACAAAGCAGATTGCGACGATTAAAACGGCAAATGCAGTCAGGAGAATCGCGTATTTCATGGGGAGGAACCTTTCTGGTTTTTTGTCGTATGCCGACGATATAATTCCATCAATATACAACGGTCAGAGCTGAAAAGCAAATCGAAAAGAACTGTTTTCCTCCGACGGGCCTTCCGGTCCTGTCTGTCCGGCTGCCGTGCCCGGATGCTACTCCAGACCGTAGCCCGGCGTCCCGGTCAAGTATTCCAGCCGCGCCCTTGTTTCCTCATCCAGGGATTTGCAGCCGGAGAACGTTTTTGGACCGAGGTTTCCCAGGCTGTCCGGGAACGTCACCCTGCGCAGGCTGGTGCAGCCCTTGAACGCCTCATCCTCGATAAACACCACGCCTTCCGGGATCACGACCTCCTCCAGCTGCGAGCAGCCCCGGAACATGCCATACGGGATCGTATTCAGCGACCCCGGGATCGTGACGCTCTTCAATCCGGTGCACCCCTCGAACGCCTCACGTTCAACCGATTTCAGCGAATCCGGCAGAACGAGCTCCTTCAGCCCGGTACAGCCGGAAAACGCGCGTTCCCTGATGCCCTTCAGCCCGTCCGGCAGACGGATGTCCGTCAAATCGCCGCAGCAGATAAAGGCATGGCGCAGGATGTGCGTCGTATCCGGGTCGATCGCGCACGTCCCCGGCGGCGCCGTCACGCAGGAAATGACGGACCTGCGTTTTCCATCCTTCCCATACAGGATCCCGTCTTCGAATCGCAAGGTCGGATGATCGTCCGGCACGGTGAGGCGGCAGCCGGTCCCGGTGAACGCGCCGCCGAGGATGACGTGCAGGCCCCTCGGGATCGTGAGCGGGGGCAGGTTGCGGCACCCCAGGAAGGCCTCGCTGCCGATTTCGGTCACGCTGTCCGGGATGTTGAACTCGGAAAGAGCTTTGCAATCCTGGAAGGAGTTGGAGCCGATGATCGTGATCCCGTCCGGGAGCGTGACCTTTTTCAGGGCGATGCAGCCGGCGAACGCGAGCGGGCAGACGATCGGTTCAGGACCCGTCGAAACGGTGACGGACGGAACGGATGCCAGGCGTTCTTTCTCCTCCTCGGTCAGCTGCCGCACCATCCCCGCCGGAAGCCGGATCTCCTCAAGCGAGGTGCAGTTCTGGAAGGCCGCCATCATGATAAACTCCACGGAGTCGGGAATGTCCACGGTCCGCAGCGCGGTGCAGTTTCTGAAAGCCCCGCCGCCGATCACCTTCACGCCGTCCCGGAGCACGACCTTTCTCAGTCCGGTGCAGTATTCGAACATGCCGCCGTCGATCATCTTCACGCTGCCCGGGATCACGACTTCCTGCAGGGCGCGACATTCCCGGAAGGCGCTGTAGCCGATCTCCTCCACGGAGTCGGGAATGGAGATTTCCGTCAGCTTCTCGCACCACGCGAACGCGTAACGGTCGATCTTCTTCATGCTGCCGGGGATCCGGACGCTGCGAAGATCGTCGCGGACGTCGCCGTTGCCGAACGCCTGTTCGCCGATCTCCGTCGCTCCCTCAGGGATGATGTAGTGCCGGTAATCCAGATACGGCTTGAGCCAGGGATATTTCAGGGTCAGGCCCGAGGTGTAGCAGTATTCCCCCAGGCGTGACCGCCAGGGGATCCCGAACCGTTCGACGAGCGTGGTCCCGGCCGGGAGTTCGCACACGTACATGTACCAGGGGAAGCCGAAAAGGACAAGGATCACGAACGGGATCGCGAGCAGGAGGGCGATCATGACGTACGCCTTCAGTCGACCGGCGAACGATACGCTCGGCGCGTCGTCGTTCCCCTGAGCTTCCATAAGCCCGGATGGATGGTTCTTTGTCCCGGTCATGGCGGCGTCACCGTCGCGTTACTGCCGCCCAGGGCGGTTGCCGTAGGGGAAGAAGAAGATGCGGCCGCCGGTCTTGCCGTCCTCCTCGGAGCGTTCGAAGAGTCCGCCGAGGAACGACCACTCGTGGAATCCGGGGGCGTCCTTGGTGGTGATGAAGGGGAAGATGAACTTGCGGGTGTTCACGCCGTCCGTGTCCATGTTGTAGAGGTACCCGAGGATGCTGCGGTGTTCCTTCGCGCCGAGCTTCTGGGAGTTCGCGCCGAGTCCGAAGAGCACCTTCGTCTGGTAGTCGCCGGTCTCCTCGCAGGAGAACGACGAGGAGAGCAGGCTGCTGCCGGAGTTGAAGCCGGTGACCGTGCGGGTCTGCGTGTATTGTTCCACGAGGGATTTCATCATGGGGACGGCGGTCTCGGAGATCGGACGCGCCTTGTCGAGCGTCTCCATCCCGAGCTTTTCGAGCAGCTCGTTCACGCGGCGCAGGATCGCGTACTGGCGGTGCACGTGTGCGTCGGGCTTGTCCTTCAGCAGGGCGTCCTCGTTGAAGAGGTCCATCGGGGTCCTGCGGACGTCGTACGCGATGAGTTCGTACAACGCCTGGTAGAGCTGGGAAACGAGCGAACCGGCCTCCGGTTTCCACTGCAGGAACGTCTCTTTGCTAGCACCGACCAGGAACAGTGCGTAGTGGTCGGTCTCGCCGGACACGGGCATGCCGGTGTGGGAGGCCTGCAGGGCGTTGGCGCTGGGGGCGATGATCTGGCCGGGCTGGATGATCTGGCCGTCGGGCTGCTTGCGCGTGGCTCCGTAGTAGATCAGGGGGCAGAGGATGCCGAGGGAGGAACCGGAATCCGACGAGGTGCCGCCGGAGAGGAGCGGCAGGACGAACCACGATTTCGAGACGTGGGAATGCTCGCCGCCGCGGTCGGTGTAGTTGTTGCTCCAGAAGAAGAAGGGATAGAACCCGCTGGAGGACCGCACGCTGTCGCCGGTCCAGAAATAATACTTCTCCCACTGCTCCGCGTCGGCCAGGAACGCCTCGTTGTCGGCGGCCGTGCGGGCCCCGTCGCGGTACCGGCGGATGCCGTCGGCGATGGCGGGGCGGCCGGCCTGCTCCTCGATCGCGCGGTCGGCGAGGGCGGCGAGCCGTGCGTTCCAGAGCTCGTTGAGGAGCGGATCGTCGGTGTCGGGCTTGTTGTGGACGAGATGGACGAGCGAGATGAAGGCGCCGTTGTTGCTGTCGTTGTGGATGGGGTAGGACTCCATGCTCGAACGGATGAGCGCGAGGAGCGAGAAGGTGCGTTTGCGTGTGGCGAGGCAGATCGTGCGGGACTTTTCCGGCGTCTCGAAGGTCGTGTAGTGGCCGAGCAGCCCGGCCAGGACCTTGAACGTGAATTCGCCGTCCTCGGTGCTGGAGAACGTGAGCGGGGTCAGCACGTCGCGGCGGAGGAGCTCGGTTTCGCCATTTTCCTTCTCGCGTTTTTCGTCGGTCGCCAGGAAGAGCGGCACGAATCCGTAGTCCGTCTCGACGTGGGTCCCGTCGGCCTTGTGGGCGGTCAGCATGGCGTCGATGAGGCGTTTGGCGGTCGCCTCGGCCTCCTTCGCGGTCATCTCGCCGGAGAGCGCGCGGTCGATCCCGAGGATGCGGAACACGGTCTCGTTCGGGAGATTGCTCACGAGCGTTCTGAACTTCACGTTGGCGGTCTTCATGTCAGGCGAGTTCGGCGAGTCGGAGACGGAGTCCGGGGCGAGCGAGGCCATCGGCGACGCGCCGGGGGCGGGCGAGACCGGAGCGGAGCCGGGCAGGATGCGTTTGCCCGTGAAGTCGGTGAGCAGGTCCTCATGCCATTCCTTCGCTTCCTCGGAACCGTCCTCGATCAGGGCGCGCTTCAGCAGCAGCTGGACGCAGTCGGACACGAAGTTGCCGCCGAGGGTGATCGAACTGGTCGCGGGACCGCTGTTCTCGAGCTGGCGTTCCTGATTCCAGAAGGGCAGGGCGCCGAGGATGTTCACGCGGCTGGAGGTGTGCTCCTGCCCGTAATAATCGCGGTAGGTCTCCGTGCCGGAGGAATACAGGATGTGCCAGAGGAGCCAGGTCAGGCTGGAGTCCTTGTCGCGGTCGAACCCGAAGAGGTAGCCGAGCAGCCGCAGGTCGCGCTGGCCCTCGGTCGAACTGGTCCACTCGAAGAACGGATGCAGCGCGGTGGTCTTCGATTCCCATTTGGACGCGACCTCGCCGTTGAGCTCGATCTCGGCCTCCTCCGCGGTAAGGTCCTTTTCCTTCATGCGGGACTTCATGTCGTCCAGGAACGACGCGGAGTATCCCCACGCGGGCATGAAGTCGTCGCGGTCGTGCAGGCCGTTGAACCGGTTGCCGCGTTTCCCGTAGGTGTCGTAGATCAGGTAGCGGCGCGCATGGATCGAGGTGGTCGTGCGGTGTTCGGGGTAGGTGTAGTCCTTGCGGGCGTACGGGATGGTCTGGAGCATGGAGCCGTATTCGTCCCGCTCCCAGTAATACGCCGGGAAGAGATAGTCGAGCACTGCCTCGGCGTTGCGGTATTCGCGGCGGTAGAACGGGAAGACGCCGAACTCGCGGTCGTCCTCGTCGTACGCCCACCACACCGGGCCGACGTACTTCATGTCCTTCTCGTCGGACGAGGCGCGGAAGAACGGGAAGACGCCCACGGCGTCCTTGCCCCAGTAGCCGAGCAGCAGGATGTTTCCCCTGGTCCATTCCTCCTCGGAGCCGTCCACGCGCACCGCCTTGATGCGTTTCCATCCGCCGAACGGGATGATGATCCCGCCGTCCTCGTCCATCCACGCGAACGGGAAGAGGCCGCAGTTGCGGTTGTCCCTGCCGTGTTCCCACCACCAGAGCAGGATGTGGTTGAAGGAGCCGTTCTGCTGCTTGATCCGGTAGAACGGGAAGAAGCCGTGCGTCTTCCAGTGGTCGCCCCAGTAGCCGAGGAAGGCGTAGCTGCCAGCGCGCCAGCCATTGCCGCCGTCGTTGTTTACCATCGAGAGCACGGGCGAGAGGAACAGATTTTCCGGGACGTGCAGGTAGAGCGGGAGGAGCGCCGAGGCGTCTTCGATTTTCCAGAAGAGCGGGAAGAACCCGAACGACGAATTCACATCATCCTCCGGCTTCAGCCACCAGACCGGGCCCACGAACCGCAAATCCTCGCCCACGTAGCACAGCGGGATGAATCCGAACCGGTTCCCGCCGCCCACGAACGGCCCGGCGAACCAGAAGGCGCCGGGTTCGCGCCCCACGTGGAAGAACGGGAACATGCCGTAGTAGTCCGGGTCCCAGTAGGCGTTCAGCGCCCAGCCCTCGCCGTCCTGCGTATTCCAGGAGGACAGCGGGAAGAGGATCGAGGCGTCGTTGCCCTCCTTGTTGTAGAACGGGCGGACCGCCATGCCGAAATCGTCCCAGTCGATGAACGGCCACAGGATGCTCACGTAACGGCTGTTCACGGTGCAGAAGGGCCAGATGTTGACCTGGCGGTCCTTGAGGCCGACCGGGGTGCGGAGATTCACGACGGCTTCGTCGTAGCGGCCGCCCCTGATGCGGCTGGCTTTCGGCGCGGAGTAGGAGTCGGAATCCCAGGCGAGGCGGTTCATGCGTTCGCTGGAGGCGCAGGCGGTCATGAGAAGCGCGGCGAGGACGGACGCGGGGAGTGCGACGACGGGGAGAATATGAACGGAGCGTGAGGTCGATTTCATGGGAAGTACGCGTGGTGAAACGATGGTGAGATTATGAGAATTTCCATAATATACTGCGGATTAACGGAGTTTTCAAACGCGGACAAGACGTTTTTCGCATAAAATGCTAAAAGTGCGTGTACGCGAGGATCCTCCCGCCCGAGGGGGAGGGGATGACGGATTCGGGGGAAAAAAAGGCTGGACGGGCTCAGAAGGGCGGGGCGTCGAGGTCCTTCGAGAGGGAGCGGATGCGGTCGCGGAGCTGTGCGGCGCGTTCGAACTCCAGCGCCTGCGCGGCTTCGAGCATCTGGGACTCCAGCTCGAGCACGAGTTCGTCGATGCTGGAGGCTCCGGTCTGCTTCAGGATCTCCTCGGTCTCGCTGAGCTGGATCGTGCGGCCCTTCGTGCCGCGCGCCTTCTTCGCCTTCAGCGGGCGCGTCTTCATCCCGGTCTGGTACGGCGCGCCCGGCTCGTGGAACGTGTAGGCGCGCGTGGGATCGTATTTCGCAGGTGCGGCGGGTTCGGGCTGGGATGCGCCGATGATCTCGGCGATGGTCTCGCGCGGAGGCTTGATGATGGTGTGCGGGACGATGCCGTGGGCGGCGTTGTAGGCGTTCTGCTTGGCACGGCGGGCCTCGGTGGTCTCGATGAGCGCTTTCATGCTGTCGGTCATGTTGTCGGCGTACAGGATCACGAGCCCGTCGGCGTTGCGGGCGGCGCGTCCGGCGACCTGGATGAGGGAACGCCGCGAGCGGAGGAATCCCTCCTTGTCCGCGTCCAGGATGGCCACGAGGCGGATTTCCGGCAGGTCGATGCCCTCGCGGATGAGGTTGATCCCGACGATGCAGTCGAAATCGCCGCGCCGGAGCTCGTTCAGGATCTTCACGCGTTCGATCGCGTCAATCTCCGAGTGCAGGTACTTCACGCGGATCCCCACGTCGGAGAGATAGTCGGCGAGGCGTTCCGAGCTCTTCTTCGTGAGCGTGACGACCAGGGAACGCGCCCCGGCCGCCGCCGTCGCCTTGATCTCCCCGATCACGTCGTCGATCTGGGACGCCAGCGGGCGGACCTCCACGGGCGGGTCCAGCAGCCCGGTCGGGCGCACCACGAGTTCGACGACCGCGTCGCCGGACATCTTCATTTCGTAGTCGCCGGGCGTGGCGGAGACGTACACGGTGTCGCCGGTGAGGCCGAGGAACTCCTCGAACGTGAGCGGGCGGTTGTCCATGGCGGAGGGGAGGCGGAACCCGTAATCCACGAGCGTCTGCTTGCGGCTGCGGTCGGCCTTGTACATGGCCTGGAGCTGGGGGAGCGTCACGTGGGATTCGTCGATGAAGAGCAGATAGTCCTTCGGCATGAAGTCGACGAGGCAGAACGGCCTCGAGCCCGGGGCGCGGCCGGAGAGGTGCCGGGAGTAATTCTCGATGCCCGGACAGTAGCCGATCTCCTTCATCATCTCCACGTCGTAGTTCACGCGCTGGAAGAGCCGCTGTGCTTCGACGAGTTTGCCCTGCTCCTCGAAATTCTTCACGCAGACGCGCATTTCCTCCAGGATGCCGTTCATGGCCGCGTCGATCTTCTCCTGCGGCAGCACGAAATGCCGCGCCGGGAAGATCAGCGCCTTGCGGCACTGCGCGATGACGCCGCCGGTCATCAGGTCGCGCCGGGAGAGCGATTCGATCGTGTCGCCCCAGAACTCCACGCGGAGGAATTCCTCCTTCTGCGACAGGAAGACGTCCACGCAGTCGCCCCGGACCCGGAACTGGCCGCGTTCGGGCGCGACGTCGTTGCGTTCGTACTGGATGGCCACGAGCATGTGCAGGAAGAGGTCGCGGTCGAGCTCGTCGCCGGCGGCGAGCCGCAGGCTCATGGAGTCGTAGTCCTCGGG
>JAFYBD010000145.1 GCA_017540385.1 Lentisphaeria bacterium | reverse complement strand
CGTATCCGCGCGGCCAGGTCGGCCGGATCGAACGGCGCGGCGCACCCGCCCGAGTCCTGAAGGAAGATCGCCTGTGAGGAAAGTTCGATCATGGTTCGCTCCGTCTCCGTTCAGAACACCGCCGGGTTGGTCTCGATGAGGTAGCGGTAACGGTCCAGCACGCGTTCCTTGGTCACGAATCCGGCATACACGCCGTCGCGCACCACGGGGATCGCCGAGGCGCGGCTCTTCTCGAAACGATTGATGGCGCATCCGAGCGTGGCCGAAGAGTCCAGCACGTCGTCCGGGGTCCGCATCATGTCGAAGACGAGCGCGACGTCGTAGAGCGACGTCTCCAGCAGGTACCGCCGGATGTGGTCGAGCGTCACGATCCCGACCAGGCGATTGCCGTGATCGAGCACGGGGAAGACGTTCTGGTGCGTCTTCATGACCACGGCCAGCACGCTCCGCATGGAGTCGGTCTCCGCGAGCGGCTGGTAGTCGGACTCGATCAGGTCGGCCGGGATCGCCCGCGTGAGGGCGTCCGCGTCGCGCGCGGTGTCCGGGTCGCCGCCGTGGAAGAGGATCATGGTCTTGTAGACGTTGTGCGTGCAGAGCTTGCGGCAGACGAACGTGGAGATGGCGGACACGATCATGAGCGGGATGAAGAGCTTGTAGCCGCCGGTGATCTCGGCGATCAGGAAGATGCCGGTGAGGGGCGCGTGCATCACGCCCGCCAGCACGCCGCCCATGCCGATGGCGAGGAAATTGAGCTCGCTGATGTAGCCGCCCCACGCGAGGTTCGTCATGTGGACGAGCTTCGACAGCGAGAACCCGAGGAACGCCCCGATGTACATCGAGGGCGCGAAGATGCCGCCGTCCGCCCCGCTCTCCAGGCTCGAAGTCGAGACCAGGGCCTTCAGGAAGACCAGCAGGAACGTGAGGGCGAGGAACATCCACGGGGTCGAGAAGAGCGGCGCGACCGCGCTCCCTTCGTACAGGGCCTCCGGTTCCGCCAGCAGACGGCTGATGAAGGGATAGCCGTCGCCGCGAAGGGCCGGGAAGAGCAGGATGGCAACGTAGAGGATGGCGCTTCCGACGAGCCCGCGCACCCAGGGATTGCGGATGCGGCCGTACTGCTTCGAAATCCGCATGTACATCTTGATGACGAAAACGGAGACCAGCCCGGCAGCAGCCCCGAGCACGATGTAATACGGCACGGCGCGCAGATTCCACTGCAGGAGGTCGAACGTGTAGAAGCGCGGCGGATAGATCTGCTGGGAGACCAGCAGGGCCGTCGCGGAGGACAGGATCAGCGGGATGATCGCGGGGACCGCGCTGGCCGTGTTCGGCAGGAGGATCTCCATGGCGAAAAATGCCCCGGCGACCGGGGTATTGAACATGGCGGAGATGCCGGCCGCGCCGCCGCACGCGAGCAGCAGGATGCGTTTCTCGTGGTTCAGGAGCAGGCTCCGCGCCACGTTGCTGCCGATGGCCGCGCCGGTCAGCGCCACGGGAGCTTCGAGGCCCGCGGACACGCCGAACCCGACGCTGACGCCACTTGTGATGATGTGCGAGAACGTCTTATGCAGGGGAATCGCCCCGGTGCGGTTCTTCACGCTCATGATGACTCCGGCGAGACCGCGTTCGTACTTGCCGCGCGCGATGACCTGCGAGACGAAGATGCAGAAGAATACGCCGACGGCCGGAGTGGCAGGCAGCAGCCACACCGCCCAGGATGCGTCCGCGGGGATTTTGCCCACGACGAGCTGGCAGAGGTGTTCCACCGACTTCAGCAGCGCCCCGGCCACGCCCGACAGCAGCCCCACCAGCACGCTCAGCAGGATGATGTAGTTCTGCTCGCCGAGAGTCTTCTGGAACGGGTTGACCAGCCGGAGAAAACGTCCGTGCAGCCACGAAAGAAACGAAAAACGCATAGGGTCCGCCTGTCAGGATGCCGGTCAGTTGACTTTTCCGCCGCGGGAGGATTTGCCGCGCCCCATGCTGCGGATCTCGTCGATGAATTCGTCGATGTCCTTGAAGTCGCGGTAGACCGAAGCGAACCGGACATACGCGACCTTGTCGACGTGTCGGAGCGCCTCCATCGTGCGGTTTCCGACCCCGTTGGACGGCACTTCGCGTTCGTAATCGGCCTCGAGGCTGCTCGTGACCTGGGAGACGATCATGTCGATCGCGTCCGGCTTCACGTCGCGTTTCCAGCAGGCCTTCTCGATCCCCGCGCGGATCTTATTCGGGTCGAAATCCTCCCGCGAATTGTCGCGCTTCACGACCTTCAGTTCCGCCTGGATGATCTCCTCGTGCGTGGTGAACCTGTGACCGCAGGCCGTACATTCACGGCGACGACGGACCGCCGCGCCGTCCTTCGAGGCGCGGGAATCAATGACGCGGTCTTCCTGGCATCCGCAACGGGGGCATCGCATGGGGTCATCTCCTGAAATGGGTTATCGGGACGGTAAGAGATCGGAAAAAGCGAGTAATAAATATACACGCACGCGGGACGTTTTTCAAACGCGCCCCCGGGATTCGGCCCCATTTTCAAAAAAAAATCCGGCGCGGGGCCGGATCGGATGGCGCTGATGACGCGGAAGAAGAAGCGGGTCAGCGGTTGCGCTTCGCCTCTTCCTCCTGGAACTTCACGTAGATGCTGTCCCGCTGGTCCACCGCGTACGGCGTGAGGTTGAGCGAGATGTCCTTCAGCGTGAGGGATGATTCCGGATTGAGGGAGAAGAACAGCCGCACGAAGCGCGCCCGGCGGTTCTCGTTGGCGAGGAAATACAGGCAGTAATGATAGTTTTTGAACTGGTTTTCGGCGGTCGGGATGATCTCGAACCCCTGGTGGCGTTCCCCGAGCCGGATGCGGTCTGCATCGTAGAGCTCGACCCCGAGCGAGAACTCCCCTTTCCCGGCTGCGTCGGCGACGATGTCGATGATCGTGTCGTCGTGGATTTCGTAGAAGCCGCTGTAATAATACATCGAAGGACTCCCGGCCGTCTGCACCGTGAACGTGCAGGCCTTCGGATCGGCGTTCTTCTTTTCATGCCTGGTCTGAGGCTCGTAGGGCTTCACCGCGAAATACACGGGGGCGCTGTAGAAACCGTCGGTGAACGGCAGCCAGCCGTTCGGCAGCGGAGCGTCTTTTTCGGTATGGAATCTGCACTCGAACAGCGGGGCCGGTTCCGGCTCATGTGCGCAGGAACACAGAATGCCGAGGAGCATGACAGCGAGGAAAAGGCGTTTCATATTCGTGAGGACCTTTCGTATGTAATGAATAGGACAGCCGCAGAAAAAAACAATGTACAGGTAAATGTAATGCAAAACAGGATGAAATGCAAGCGAATTCCGAAAAAAAGTACCGTTCGACTTGAAAAAAACGCGTTCCGGGCATATCTTAATAACCGCAAAATCTGAAAAAACGACCGTCCGGATCCGTCCCCGTCCCGCGGGACGCCCCCGGCCCCATCAGGAAAATACGCATGCCCGAAGCTATGAAACTCTCCATCGTCATCCCCGTGTACAACGAGGAACGCTACATCGACGCCGTCCTCGAACGCATCTGCGCCGTCAGATTCCAGGACGGCGTGGAGCTCGAATACATCGCCGTCGACGACTGTTCGAAGGACGGCACGTGGGAACGCCTTCAGGCATGGGCGTCACGCGGCCTCAAGATCAAGCGTCACGAGGTCAACGGCGGCAAGGGCGCGGCGCTTCATACCGGGTTCGCCATGGCCACCGGCGACGTCGTGACCGTGCAGGACGCCGATTTCGAGTACAGCCCCGAGGAACTGCCTTCCGTGCTCCAGCCCATCCTGGACGGCAAGGCGGACGTGGTCTTCGGCGCGCGCACCTCCATCCTCCGCACAGGAGCCCAGCAGGTCATGCTGTTCTGGCACTCCCGCATCAACGAATTCCTCACGGTCTTCTGCAACATGTTCTCGAACCTCGCGCTCTCCGACATGGAGTGCTGCTACAAGATGGTCCGTCGGGATCTGCTGAACAAGATCAAACTTCAGGAAAACCGGTTCGGTTTCGAGCCCGAATTCACCCTGAAGATCGCGCGTCTCCACCCCCGCGTGTGGCAGGTACCCGTCTCCTACGCACCCAGAAGCTACGAGGAAGGCAAGAAGATCAACTGGAAGGACGGCGTGTCCGCGCTCCGCTGCATCATCCAGTACGGACTCTTCGGACTCTGAGACGGCCCGGACCGCATCTTCCGCCGAACGGACTGAACGACCATGAGAATCCTCCGCACCAATCTCAATCTCCCGCCGGGTCTGGTGATCCTGCTCGCGATCCTCCTGATCCCGATCCTCATCTTCGTCGGGCTCATCTATCTGATCTGCTGGGCGGTCCTCGGCGCGGCCCCTGCCCTCTTCGGGCTCTTCCCCCGGGACAAAGGACGCCGCCGTTCGCGGGTTTACGGGGAACAGTACCGCGACGCGCGCACGTCCGACCATGCCGCAACGGAGACCGACGACGCGATCGAGTGCGAAGTCATCAGCGCGCGCACCATCGACGAGAACGGACGCGAGATCGACTGAGCGAAAAAGAATCCTCCCCGGATCAAGGAACGACCGGAGAGGCTGCAAGCTCAAAAACGAGTGAAAAATGGCGGATAATCGTCCGCCGGTTCCGCCTCAGTTCGCGAACACCCGCTGAAGCTCCATCTGGAATTCCTGGATGTCGATCCGGTCCGGCTTGCCGTTCAGCTTCTCGAACATCACGCGCCCCATCTGGTCCAGGCACCAGTTCCCGCTCGCGCCGGAACCGAACGTCACGGTGCCGGTCGCGAGGAATCCGGGCCGCTGGAGCTGGTCGACCGTGACCGAGGTGCGTCCGCGCGGAGCCGCTTCGCCTGCGTCGTCCGCGGGCGTTCCGGGGGCGGGTTCCTCCTGCGGGACCTGACCGGCCGCGTCGTCACCGGGGAATCCGTCGCTCTCCTCCGCCTGTGCCGCATCTGCCGGAGCAGACGGAGCCTTCTTCTCCTCGGGAGCGGGTTCCGGGGCGGGTTCGGCCTTCTGCCAGAACGACGTTTCGATCTCGGACGCGATGAGGCGGAGCTCCATGAACGTCATTTTCACGCCTTGTTCGGCGAGCATGTCCTGGATTCTGGAGAGATTATTGCCCTCGCGGGTACGGTCCGCGATAAACTGCTTGATTTCGTCGTGCGTCATGGATTCTGTCCTTTCCTTCTGCGCGTCATGTGAAAAATAGTACATGGAAACTATATGCTCCGCTGCGGAAAAGTCAAGGAAAAACCCGGAAAAAGTCCGAAAAACGCCCCCTGCCCCGTTCACGTCGGGCGCGGGGATCGGCGCGAGTGCGCGGATTTTTCTAAAAAAACTATTTAATCGCTAAACTTTGGATTTGAAAAACCCCGTGCACGAATTATAGTATCAATTCGAGCAAACGCGCGCGCACCCATATCCCCGGTGCAAACGCGCCCCTCCCCGCAAGCATACAAAACGAACTCATTCAACCCAATCTTATCATAAGGAGAAACATCCATGAAACGCACCTGCTTCGCAGTTCTCGCCTCGGCTGCTTTTTCCGTCTTCGCCCTGCTCCCGTTCGCCGGGAGCGCCCAGGACGGCGCGGCCTTCGACAAAACGACCGCACGCCTTGAAAAAGGCGGCGTCTCCTTCGCCTACACCGACGGCGCGGCGATCAACGTGATGGTCGACCAGATGATCGATTCCTTCGCGAAGATCCTCACCCCGGAAGATTCCGAAGCCCAGGCCCTCCCCGAAGAGGACGTCAAGAAGATCCTCGGCGTCGTGAAGAAAGCCGTCGGCGACCTCGGCCTGAAGTCCGTCGTCGGCGTCGGCACCAGCGTGAAGAAGAACGGCGACTACTACCGCATCCGCGAATTCGCGTGCGCCCCGGAAGCCACCCGCAAGGGCCTCTTCTGGGACCTGATCGGAGCCCCCGCGAAGGGTCCGGCCCCCGAGCTCAAGCTCGTCTCCCCGAAATCCGCCATCGCCTGCTCCTCCCGCTTCGAACCGGGCAAGCTCTATGCGTTCCTCGACAAGATCCTCCGCGACGCCCTCGACGAGGACACCATGGCCATCATCGACCAGCAGATCTCCAACCTCGCCAGCTCCGGCATCCAGCCCGACAAGCTCCTCGACTGCATCTCCGGCTTCACGGCCTACATCGACGGCCGTGAATTCACGCAGGAAGACCTCGCGAAGATCATGGAAGCCGGCGAGAACGACGAAGAGGCGAACCCCGTCGACAACATCGCCGGGATCGTCCCGAACTTCGCCATCATCCTCACCACGAAGAGCGACCTCTGCTGGAAGGCCCTGACCAACTTCCTCTCCCAGATCAGTCCCGACATCGTCCAGGACGACAAGATCGTCCCCGCGAAGGGCTTCGCGATCTTCCAGGCCGGCAGCTACCTCGTGGTCACCAATGAGGAAGCCGCCGTCCGCGACCGCATCGCCGGCAAAGGCACCGACCTGACCGCGAACGCCGAGTTCGCGAAGATGCTGAAGCTCATGCCCGCCGACTTCTACGGCTTCTCCTGGGTCTCCGAGGACTACTTCAAGACCATCGCCAGCTTCACCTCCGTCATGCAGGGCGTCGCCGGCGAAGTCCTCGGCGACTCCGTCCCCGCCACCGATCCCTCCATGCTCTTCCTCGAAGGATTCCACAGCGCCCTCGCCACGCTCTCGCTCGACGCCGACGGCATGATGACCACCAGCGTCACGCCCGACCTCCAGATCGCCATGCTGAACTCCGGCACGCTCGTCGGCATCGTCTCCGGCCTCCTGCCCTACGCGGGCCCCTTCACGAAGATCCTCGTCCAGACTCTGAACAACGTCGGCGGCAACAGCAGCACCGACATCGCGCAGTTCGAACGCCAGATCCAATCCCAGGCCGCCCTCGCCCTGCTCCAGGATTCCGAATCCGTCCCCGCCGACACCCTGATCGCATTCAACGTCGACGAAGAATCCGGCGAACTCCTCTTCGCGAAGTGGAACGACGGCAAGGAAGACTTCGTCGCCATGGACGGCGGCGACATCGGCTCCGCCGAACTCCCGTTCTTCTTCCTGAACAGCCCCGCCGACGCAGCCAAGGCCGAGAATCCCGAAGAAGTCGTCGTCTTCTACGAAGATCCCGGCGACTTCTACGACGGCATCTTCGTCGCGCTCGGCGACGGCTCCGTGAAGTTCCTCGAAGGCAACTTCATGGACCACGCGGAAGCGCTCGAGGCCATCGCCAATACCTTCGGCTTCTCCGAAAAGGCCGCCTCCGACCTCGTAAAGAAGGGCAAAGCCATCGACGCGCTCCTCGGCGACTGAGCCCCCCGCGCGGTTGATACCCTCCGCAATCCGGCCTCCGGTTCCCCCTCGGGACCGGGGGCTTTTTCGTTACGTCACGCGGCTGTAACGTTACACAACGCGCTTTTCTCCGTTTTTTCGCGCTTTTTCCTCCGTTGCGCCATTGAAAAAACGGCTTCGTCGGGGTATTATATGGTGCAATCATATCTCACTGTTCCGGCGGACGACCCCGTTCGCCATCCACGCAGAACCAATGGTGCAATCATGATGTTACTCTCCCGACACATCCTTTCCCTCCGCGCGGTCTCCGCAGCGGTCGCACTCTCCGCGCTCGCGCTGACCGCGGCCGCCGCTGACGCCGACACCAATCCGCTGAGCACGGAATCGTTCACCTACCGCACGAAGGACGGCATGCTGCTCGAACTCACCGCGCTCGCCGACAACGCCGTTCGCGTGCGTGCCACGCCGAACAAGGCGTTCTCGCAGAAACCCGAGTTCATCCTCACGAACGCCAAGCCGATCCCGTTCAAGAATGTCAGCGAGACCTCCGACGGCCTCGCCTTGTCGGCAGGCGACCTCACCGTCCTGCTCGAATATACCCCCGACGGTATCTCGGCCGTGACCGACGAGGAGCTGGCCGCCGACCGGGAAAAAGGCGCGAACTGCCTGACGTTTTATTACAGGAACCAAACCTCGATCTCCGGTCTTACCGAGAGAATTCGCGCGCGGAAGTTCACGAAATCGCTCTCGAACGACGCCCCGGAGGATTCCTACTGCGTCGAAGCCACGTTCACGAACCCCATCGGCCGTGAAGTCCAGTTCGGCCTCGGCCAGTTCCAGGACGGCGTGCTGAACATCGCGAACCAGCCCCGCCAGCTCCTCCAGGTCAATACGCAGGCGTCCGTGCCGTTCCTCTACTCCCCCTCCGGGTACGGCATCCTGTGGCACAACTACAGCCGCACGCTCTTCAATCCCGCCGACGAACCCATCGAGCTGACGCGGGTCGGCGTGGGCCAGGGGCAGAACGTGAACGTCACCACGTCCGTCGGCGGACGCCGCGAATTCCGCCGCGACAGCACGCTCACCGGCGAATTCACGGTCGAACGCGACGGCTATTATGCGTTCCAGCTCGACTGCGGCCAGACCATGGCGCGCCGCCACGTGGTCAGCATCGACGGCAAACAGATCGTGGAGCAGCGCAATACGTGGCTGCCCCCTGTCGTCGGATTCCAGGCCAAACTCACCCGGGGCAAGCACACCGTGACCGTCCAGAACGAAGCGAACGACCGCACCACGCTGAAAATCCGTCCCATCCCGGACGGCAGCTCCACCACGTTCCGTTCCGACGACGCGAAGGAACTCGACTACGTCTACATCTCCGGCGACGCCGCCAAGGTCATGAAGACCTACCGCGAACTCTGCGGCAAGACCCCCATGCTCCCGAAATACGCGTTCGGCTACTGGCACTGCCGCGAACGCTTCGTCTCGCAGAATGACCTCCTGACCAACCTCCGCGAATTCCGCAAGCGCAAAATCCCCGTCGACATCATCGTCCAGGACTGGCAGTGGTGGGATTCCGGCAAGTGGAACTCCATGCACTTCGATTCGCAGCGTTTCGGCGACCCGAAGGGCATGAACGACGAGGTCCACGCGCTGAACGCCCACTCCATGCTCTCCGTGTGGTCGAAGGCCAGCAAGGACAACCCGTTCGCCGAAAAGATGGTCGCGCTCAACGGCTACATCCGCGGCACCGACTGGATCGACTTCACCAAGCCCGAAGCCGCCAAGCTCTACTGGGACACCATCGTCTCCGACATCCTCTCCACCGGCATCGACAGCTGGTGGTTCGACGCCACCGAGCCCGAAAACGATGACCTGCACAACCGCAATATCACACTCGGACGCGGCAACGAATACCGCAACGTCTATCCCCTCATCGTAAACACCACCGCCTACGACCGCCTGCGCCAGGCGCAGCCCGAACGCCGCGCCCTCATCCTGACCCGCTGCGCATTCGCGGGACAGAGCCGCCAGCCCAGCGTGATCTGGTCCGGCGACGTCGGCAGCAACTGGAGCGATTTCCGCACGCAGATCATCTCCGGCCTCGGCATGATGATGAGCGGCATCCAGTACTGGACCACCGACACCGGCGGGTTCTTCCGTCCCGGCGACCAGTACCGGAACCGCGAATACATCGAGCGCATGCTCCGCTGGTTCGAGTACAGCACGTTCGCGCCCATCCTGCGCGTCCACGGCTACACCAGCCAGACCGAACTCTGGCGCTACGGCGAGGAGGCCGAACAGGT
>JAFYBD010000144.1 GCA_017540385.1 Lentisphaeria bacterium | reverse complement strand
GAAGAGCTGCGGGCCGATGAGCGGGTTGCACTCGACGGTGCAGTTGGCCTTGCCTTCGTTGATGGCTTCGAACATGGTCTTGACGCCGTCGATGGAGATGATGACGATGTCCTTGCCGGGCTTCTTGCCGGCTTCCTCGATGGCCTGGATGGCGCCGAGAGCCATGTCGTCGTTATGCGCGAAGAGGACCTGGATCTGGTCGGCTTCCGGGGACTTCAGGAACGATTCCATGACTTCCTTGCCTTTGGCGCGGGTGAAGTCGCCGCTCTGGGACTTGATAATCTTGATGTCGGGATAATCCTTGATGATCTCCTCGAAACCTTTCTTGCGGTCGATGGCAGGAGCGGAACCGACGGTGCCGACGAGTTCGGCGACGTTGGCTTTGCCGTTCAGATTGGCGGCGACCCAGCGGCCGGCGCGGCGGCCTTCTTCCACGAAGTCGGAGCCGATGAAGCTGACATAGAGGCCGGGCTCGGAAACATCGACGGCGCGGTCGAAGAGGACGACCGGGATCTCGGCTTCCTTGGCTTCCTTCAGGACGTCTTCGAAACCGGTGGCGACGACGGGGGAGAAGGAGATCACGTCCACGCCCTTGGTGATGAAGGTGCGGATGGCGGAGATCTGGTTTTCCTGCTTCTGCTGGGCGTCGGAGAACGTCAGTTCGATGTTGGCGCGCTTGGCGGCTTCGCCCTTGATGGAGTCGGTGCTGGCCTTGCGCCAGTCGCTCTCGGCTCCGACCTGGGAGAATCCGACCTGGATCTTGGAGCTGTCGCTCTTGGAGCAGGCGGTGACGAGGAGCGTCGCGGCTGCGGCGGCCATGATGACGGTTGCAAACTTGTTCATGCTGCGTACCTTTCTTTAGGTGGTTGTTAGGTGAATAAAGTTAATGGGATTTCGACTTTGATTTGGAGATCTTCGTGATCATGTTCTGCATGAAAATGAAGACGAGGACCAGGAGACCGACGATGATGCGCGTCCACCAGGAGTTGATGCGGCCGTCGAAGATGATGAGCGTCTGGATCAGGCCCAGCACCAGCACGCCGAAGAGCGAACCGAAGACATAGCCGACGCCGCCCGTGAGCAGCGTGCCGCCGATGACGACCGCGGCGATGGCGTCCATCTCCAGCCCCACGCAGTTCAGCGGGTTGCCGGCCTTCAGGTAGATCGCGTAGACCAGGCCCGCCAGGGCCGAGCAGAACCCGGCGATGGTGTAGGTCATGATCTTCGTGCGTCCGACCGGGATGCCCATCAGTGTGGCGGCGAGCTCGTTGTCGCCGATGGCGTAGATGTTGCGACCCGCGCGGGTCCGCTGGGAGAATACGATCGCGATCACGAGCACCACCAGGTACAGCATCACGATGAACCGCAGATACAGGCCTTTGTCGAGCGTGACCGAGAGGTCCTTCTGGATGAAGTCGAACACCGGGTCGTTCTTGATGCCGATCGATTCCTCGCTCACGATGAAGCCGCAGCCGCGGATGAAGAACATCCCGGCGAGGGTCACGAGGAACGGCGGCAGGCTGAAGTTGTAGATCAGCCAGCCCTGGAGCATGCCGAAGAGGATGCCGATGACCAGCGCCAGCGCGATGGCGAAGAGCGCGTTGTACGCCGGATGCCCCTCCACCAGCGGCTTCATGGAGATGATCTTCGCGATCAGGATGCTGGTGAACGCGATGATCGAGCCGACCGAGAGGTCGATGCCGCCCGTGAGGATCACCAGCGCCGTGCCGATTGCGGCGATCCCGAGGTACGCGTTGTCCGTGAAGAGGTCGAGGAACACGCGCAGGGAACCGAAGTTCGGGAACGAGATGATGCCGATCAGGTAGACGAGTAAGAAGACGAGGATCGTGGCCGTGATCGGCACGTAGCGCATCGGGAATTTGAACTTTTTCATTGCACGCCTCCTTTCGCGGCCTTCGAGGCGAAGATGGAAAGGACTTTCGCGCGGAACACCGGCGACTGGAGCAGGCACACGATGATGACCACCATCGCTTTCGGCACGGCGACGATCGCCGGGCTCACGTTCTTCATGTACATCGTGGTCGTCAGCGTCTGGATCAGGATCGCGCCAACCAGCGAACCGGACAGGAAGAACCGGCCGCCCGCCATGGAGGTGCCGCCGATCACGGTCGCCAGGATGGCGTCGAGTTCGAGGTAGAGACCGGCGTTGTTGGAGTCGGCGCACTTGATGTTGGACGCGGCCAGCAGACCGGCGACGCCGGCGCAGAATCCGCAGATCACGTAGGTGAGCCATTTGATCCGGCGCGCTTCGATGCCCGCATAACGGCTCGCGCGCTCGTTGTTGCCGACGGACTCGATGAAGAGCCCGAACGCCGTCTTGCGCGTCAGGAGCCCGGCGATGATGTACATCGTCGCGACGATCCAGATGGAGAACGGGAGGAACAGCGCATGGCCGTTGCAGAGGAAGACCAGCGCGGGGTTGTCGAACGTGATGATCTGGCCGTCGGTGATAAGCTGGGCGACGCCGCGTCCGGCCACCATCAGCACCAGCGTGGCGACCATCGGCTGGATGCCGAATCCGGCTACCAGCATGCCGTTCCAGAAGCCCGCGACCGTGGCGAGGATCAGGGCGGCAGCCAGGGGGATGATCCAGTAGACGTTCGGGCCGAGCGAAGAGCCCGGGAAGTTTCCGGCGTCGAGCATGGAGATCAGCAATGCGGCGATCGCGCCCGCGATGGCCATGACCGCGCCGACCGAGATGTCGATGCCGCCGGTGGCGATCACGAGCGTCATGCCGATGGCGAGCACCATCACTTTCGCGCCCTGGTTCAGGATGTCGATCGGGGTACCGTAGAGGTAGTAACCGAAGATCGAGACGCCCTTGCTCTCCTGCTGGGGAGCGGGAGCGGCCGGGGCGGGCTGCTGTCCGGCGGCCTGCGTCTGTTCGACGGCCTCCTCGGCGGCCTCGTTGATTTCGGTGACGACTTCGGCGGAGTCGCTCGCGCCCTCGTAGTTTTCGGGGGCGATCCGGGTCGAGTCGGCCGCGGGGAGTTTCCCGGGGACGGCCGGCTGAACGGCTTTCTTCGAAGAGTCGGCGCCGGCGCTCTTGATTTCGATTTTGAAGAAGTTGTCGGTGAAGATCGCATTGAAAAGCAGGAGCAACGCGAGCGAGACAAGGGGCCATACGAGATGGCGGAATTTGTTCATGGTCTTATTCATGTCCGGGGGCCCTTAACCTGCGATGAGTTTCATGACGTTCTTGAGGGAGATTTCCTCTCCGGCGACTTCGCCGACTTTCTTGCGGTCGCGGAGCACGATCACGCGGTCGCAGTCGCGGACGACTTCCTCAAG
>JAFYBD010000143.1 GCA_017540385.1 Lentisphaeria bacterium | reverse complement strand
GTAGGCGGTGGATTCGGCGGGGGTGGCTTCCAGGTTGTAGAGGTCGCCGTACTTCTCCTGATAATCGGAGAGGCGTTCGCGCATGTGGTTCAGGACGTTCGCGGTGAACTCCTGCGCCACGGGATCGGTCAGGTCGCGGCGGATCCACTTCGCGTTCAGGCAGGCCTCGTTCATGCCGACGAGCCCGATGGTGGAGAAGTGGTTGTCGAACTTGCCGAGGTAACGGCGCGTGTAGGGATAGAGTCCCTCGTTGAGGAGCTTCGTGATGACGTCGCGCTTGATCTTCAGCGAACGCGCCGCGAGGTCCATCATGCGGTCGAGGCGCTTGTAGAAATCGGCCTCGTCGGCGGCCAGATACGCGATTCGCGGCATGTTGATCGTGACCACGCCGATGCTGCCGGTGCTCTCGCCGCTGCCGAAGAACCCGCCGGATTTCTTGCGGAGTTCGCGCAGGTCGAGGCGCAGACGGCAGCACATGCTCCGGATGTCGCTCGGCTCCATGTCGCTGTTCACGTAGTTGGAGAAATACGGCGTGCCGTACTTCGAGGTCATTTCGAAGAGGAGGCGGTTGTTCTCGGTCTCGCTCCAGTCGAAGTCGCGCGTGATGGAGTAGGTCGGGATCGGGTACTGGAATCCGCGGCCGTTCGCGTCGCCCTCGATCATGGTCTCGATGAACGCCTTGTTGATGAGGTCCATCTCGGCCTTGCAGTCCTTGTACTTGAACGGCATTTCCTTGCCGCCGACGATGGCCGGGAGCTCGGCGAGGTCGTTCGGCACGGTCCAGTCGAGGGTGATGTTGGAGAACGGCGCCTGCGTGCCCCAGCGCGAGGGCGTGTTCACGCCGAAGATGAAGGATTCGATGCACTTCTTGACCTGGTCGTAGTTCAGGTTGTCGGCCTTCACGAACGGCGCGAGGTAGGTGTCGAAGGAGGAGAACGCCTGCGCGCCGGCCCATTCGTTCTGCATGATGCCGAGGAAGTTCACCATCTGGTTGCAGAGGGTGGCGAGGTGGGATGCCGGGGCGCTGGTGATCTTGCCGGGGACTCCGCCGAGTCCTTCCTGGATGAGCTGTTTCAGGGACCAGCCGGCGCAGTAGCCGGTGAGCATGGAGAGGTCGTGCAGATGCAGATCGGCGTTGCGGTGGGCGTTCGCGATCTCGTCGTCGTAGATTTCGGAGAGCCAGTAGTTGGCGGTGATCGCGCCGGAGTTGGAGAGGATGAGGCCGCCGACCGAATACGTGACCGTGGAGTTTTCCTTCACGCGCCAGTCGTTGATCTTCAGGTAGTCGTCGATGGTCGTCTTGAAGTCGATGATGGTGTTCTCGGTGTTGCGCAGTTTTTCATGCTGGCGGCGGTACAGGATGTACGCCTTCGCGACGTCGGCGTAACCGGCCTGGACCAGCACGGATTCCACGCAGTCCTGGATGTCTTCGACGGAGATCAGCCCCTCTTTGATCTTCGGTTCGAATTCGGCGGTCACCTTCAGCGCGAGGAAGTCGATGATGGACGGGTGATAGTTTTTCTCCTGCGCTTCGAACGCCATCTTGATGGCATTGGAGATTTTGTGGATGTCGAAGTCGATGACTTTGCCGTTGCGCTTCTGGACTTGATACATGGTCGGTCCTCTGGTCCTTGGTCTGGTTGTGGTTTTTTGATGTTAGGAATTTGGGTCGGGAGCGTCCTCGACGCCCCGGAGTTGAGCATTGGGAATGAATTCGCGCACGCCCTCCAGCGCCTTCGCCATCTCCTCGTCTGGCATGGCGCTGAGCCCGGCCCCGAGCAGGTCGCCCGAGTCGGTGAACTTCTGGAGGAAATAATGCTCCGTCCCGGCGTGTTCGCGCGCGATTCCGACGAGGTCCTCGACGGTGTGGAACTGGCGGACGACGGTCGTGCGGAGTTCGTAGTATTCGAGGTGAGCTTCCTTGAGGCGGATTTCGCTCTCCGCCACCAGCGGAGCCATCCCGGTCGCGCCCGTGGTCTCGTCGTACTTCGCATAGATGTTCTTCACGTCCATCGCCACGGCGTCGACGAGTCCCCGGTCGATCACGTCCTTCAGCCGATCCGGGAACGAGCCGTTCGTGTCGAGCTTGATCTTGAGCTTGTACGAACGGAGCGTTTCGAGCAGGTCGGCCAGGTCGGGCCTGAGCAGGGGTTCGCCTCCGGTGACGCACGCGCCGTCCAGGATTTTACCCCGCTTCGAGAGGAAGTCCTTCAGCTCGTCGAACGAGATCATGGCGGACTGTTCCTGCGGGACCACGACGAGGGAGGCGTTGTGGCAGAACGGGCACCTGAAATTGCAGCCGTGCAGGAAGATGGTGCAGGCCACCTGGCCGGGATAGTCCAGCAGTGTGAGTTTTTGCAGGCCGAAACGGGTGTCGGAGTTCATGATCGAGGAGTAGTTTGTGGATGACGCGAAATTTGAGGTGGACCCCAATATCTTGTGGTGCCGAGGTATAATATACTACTACCCCTTGAAAATGCAATCCCCCATTTCAAAAAAAAACGGAAAATCTTTTTGATGAAAAACCGGAAATTATTTGTGTGCGTTAATGACCGGAAAAATGCCGCCCCGGGCGCATCGAATCCCGCTTGTAATCAGGGGGAAAGCCCGCATGCGCGTATTGATACGGTATTCTATGGAAAAATTAGTGGCGGAACGATCTGCGGCGGGGCAGGGGGCGGACAGATCCGGTCAGAAGGCGTCAGCGTTCCGATCCGTGCGGCTTCGCCGACGGATGGTGCGGCAGCCAGCCGTATTTGTAGTACAGCAGACAGCCGAGCATCAGGGCGGGGAACACGGTGGCCGCGAGGAGCCCTGCTTTCAGCTTGTCCCCGCAGAGCGACGCGACGGTCCCGACGTATGCGGGGCCGAGGCCGCAGCCGAAGTCGCCGGGCAGCGCGAGCAGCGCGAACATCGCGGTGCCTCCGAGGGGGATCGCGAGGGACGCCGTGCTGAAGACACCAGCCCAGAGGATGCCCGCAGACCATCCGCAGAGGGCGCATCCGGCGAGCGCGAGCGCGGGGTGGGGCGCGAAGACGGCCGTGAGGTACGCGAGGACGCTCAGTGCGCAGCTAGCGATGAGGCAGTTCACGAGGTTCAGGCGCGTGCTGAAGACTGCGTAGAGCGTGCGGGACGAGCCCATCATGAGTGCGAAAAGACACGGCCCCGCGAGGTCGCCGACGGCCTTGTCCACGTTCAGCGCGGACTCGGCGAACCACGACGCCCACTGGTTCATGCAGTGTTCGGCCGCCCCTGCACAGAGCATCATGACCGCCATCAGCCAGAAGACCGGCAGACGCAGGAGCCCGCGGAGCCCGAGGCCGTGTTCTCCTTCGCGGATGAGCGGGCGCATCGGGACGAAGAGGAAATACACGGCGTCGGCGAGGGGGACCGCCGCCCAGGCGAGCGCGAGGATGCGCCAGTTGTCGAGCCCGAAGAGGCGGAAGAACAGCGTGGAGCCGAGCACGACGATCATCTGGCCCCAGCAGTAGAACGAATGGACGAGGCTCATTGCGGCGGCCTTGCGTTTGAACGGGCACGCCTCGACGACCGGGCTGGTCACGGCCTCCACCACGCCCCCGCCCACTGCGTAGAGCGCGACGGAGCAGAAGATGCCCGCCATCGGCGAGGGCATGAGTCCGGGGAGCACGGTCAGGAGCGCGAGCCCTGCGGCGGAACATAGCTGGCCGGCTACGAGCGTGACGCGGTAGGAGAGCCGGTCTGCGAGCTTGGCGCAGGCGAACGCCACGCACATCTGAAGCCAGAAGTTGGCGAGCACGAGCAGAGAGAGGTCCTCGAGCCGGATGCGGTAGTTGTTCTGGAACCACAGGAAGAGCAGCGGCGCGAAGTCGTTTACGATCGCCTGCGTGACGTAGCTGATGTTGCACGCGTGGAGCGTGTGAACGTAGTTTTCACGCCGGGGGGAGTTCATGGCAGGAGCTTCCCGATCCAGTCGAAACAGCTCAGGCCGTCGTCGGGGGCGAAGACGTCCTGCCCGGGCTTCGCGGATTCGAGCAGAAAGACTGCGGCGAATTCGGTCGGCTCGAGGTCGAGCAGCCTCAGCGCGCGGTCGGCGAAAGTGGAGCGTTCCTCCGCGAAGATCGCGAGGACCTGCGCGGCGTCTCCGGCCGCTAGCACGGCGTCGACGAGCTGAAGCGCGCGCTGCGGGAGCCGGTCGAATCCGGCGAGGGAGAAGACCGGCGTTTTGAGGCCGAATTGAATTGCGGCCGCGCCGGGGACGGCGTTGTGCACGGAGCAGGAGAACGCCACCGGGCCGATCTGGTCCTCCGGGAAGTCCAGCAGATCGTTCTGAAGTGCCGTGATCCGGCTCTGCACGCCGAGCATGCTGCCGAAGACGACCGGAGCGTCCGACGGGCGGTTTTCGAGGCGGTCGAGCGCGGAGATCACGGCCGCGGTCATGCGGTCGGACCTCCGCCCGAGCCCGAGCCGGGCGCGTTCGGCGCGGAGGAAATCGTCGTCCCAGCGGCGGTCC
>JAFYBD010000142.1 GCA_017540385.1 Lentisphaeria bacterium | reverse complement strand
GTCTTGCCGTAGACCGCGCCGATGCCGTTCGGACCGAATACCTTGTGCGCGGAGAACACGTAGAAATCCGGGTCAAGCGCCGTTACGTTCACCGGAATGTGCGCCACGGACTGCGCACCGTCGATCAGGATGCGGACGCCGTGCGCGTGTGCAATGGCGACGAGCTCCGCGACGGGCGTGACCGTGCCGAGCACGTTCGAGACGTGCGCGACGGACACGAATTTCGTATGCTCGTTGAAGAGCTTGGTGTACTCGGGAATGATGAGCTGGCCGCTCTGGTCGACCGGGATGACCCGGATCTTCGCACCGGTCGCCGCCGCGATCATCTGCCAGGGCACGATGTTCGCGTGGTGTTCCAGCAGGGAGACGATGATCTCGTCGCCGGGCTTCAGCAGCGGCCGCACATAGCTCTGCGCGACCAGGTTGATGCCCTCGGTGGTGCCGCGCACGAACACGATGTCCCTCGCGTTGCGCGCGCCGAGGAATTTCGCCACGGTCGAACGCGCGTTTTCGTAGGCGTCGGTTGAACGTGCGGCGAGTTCATGCGCGCCGCGGTGCACGTTGGAATTCTCGTGCAGATAGTAGTGCGAGATGCGGTCGATGACCTGCTTCAGGCGCTGCGTGGTGGCTCCGTTGTCGAACCAGACCAGCTGCCGACCATTGCTCAGGCGTTCCTGCAGGATCGGGAAATCCGCGCGGATCTGGTCCACGGGGATCGCACCGACCGAAGCGTGCGTGGTGTGCGGGATGCGCTGTTTCGTCTGCGACTCCGGCGCGCCCGGCACGGGGTCTTCCGCCTTCGCGGCGTCGACCAGGGTCGGCGAATATACGCCCGCGGGGGCCGCAGTAGGCGCTCCGGCGGACGGCAGGGGCACGTTCCCGGCGGCGGATTCGGCGCGAAGCACGTCCGACGCGATCCGGTCCCAGTCCGTCGCGGAGGCGGCGGACGCCGCGCCGGAAGCCGATGAGGCCGAGACAGCCGGTGCAGCTGCGGCCTTGGCGTCGGTCGCCGGTTCGTCGCCGCACAGCTCCACCGCCCACTTCAGCAACTCGGCTTCGGTAGGCAGGCCCGCCGTTGCCGGATTGGAATCAGGCTTTGTCGTAGTCATAATAATCCCCCACCTCCACGTCTTCGAGCACGGCGATGGCGTCGTCGGCCAGGATCGCAGCCGAGCAGTACAGGGACAGCAGATAGGACGCGTTGCCCTTGTCGTCGATGCCGCGGAACCGGATGGAGAGACCGCGGGAGTGTTCGCCCTGCAGGCCGGTCTGGTAGAGGCCGATCACGCCGCGCCTGGCTTCGCCGGTGCGCACGAGCAGGATGTTCGTCTTGCCGCTCTGGGATTTCGGGTTCTTCAGGCCGTCGACCAGCAGCTTGTCGGTCGGGATCAGCGGGATGCCGCGCCAGAGGATGAAGTTGCCGCCGTTGATGTTGGCGGTCACCGGGGGCACGCCGCGGCGGGTACATTCACGCTCGAACGCCGCGATGGCGCGGGGATGCGCGAGGAAGAAGGACGGCTCCTTCCACACCTTGGAGATGAGTTCGTCCAGGTCGTCGGGCGTGGGGGCGCCGTTGCGCGGCTGGATGCGCTGGGAATCCGCCACGTTCTTCAGCAGGCCGTAGTCGTCGTTGTTGATGAGCTGGCTTTCCTGGCGTTCGCGCAGGCTCTCCACGGCCAGCGCGAGCTGTTCCTTGGTCTGGTCGTAAGGCGAGCTGAAGACGTCCGCCACCTGCGTTTTGACGTTGATGATGGTGGAGATCGAGTTCAGGATGTACTCGCGCGGCTTGGTCTCGTAATCGACGAATCCCTGCGGGATGACGTCGCTCTTCGGCTTGGAGCTGCAGAGCACTTCCAGCGGGGTGTCGCCTTCTTTCACGCGGTTCACGCGGTAGATGCCGGCGTCCAGACCCTTGAACTCCAGGAACCTGGTGAGCCATTTCGGTGTGAGCAGGCCGAACTGCGGTTTTGTTTTGGTGACGTCCGCTAACTGGTAAGCGGCGGCTTTCCCCAAAGTGTTGATCTTGGTTTCTTCAGACATTTTTTTGCCTCCTATTAGGTTGTTGGTAGCTTGAATTGCCTATGGAAGGCAAATCAGATTTGCTTCGCGGTCGGATCGACCTCGTTGATCCAGCCCTGGACGCCGTCCAGGAGATTCATCGCTTTTCCCGTGTACCCCGCGTCGCGCAGATTGCGGATCGCCAGGATGCTGCGCTGGCCGATCTTGCAGACGAACACTGCGTCGATCGCGGGATCGAGCTCGTCCATGCGGCGGACGACCTGCCCGAGCGGGATCACTTTCGCGTTCGGGAACTTGAAGTACGCGCGCTCGTGCGGCTCGCGCAGGTCAATCACCTGGACCGGCTCGTTCGCGTCGAAACGGCGCTTCAGTTCCGTGGCGGAAATGGATTCCACCGGGGTCTCGTCCTGTTTCGTGCGGATGTTGCAGAACTGCTCGTAGTCGATGAGCTTCGTGATGGTGGGGTGTTTGCCGCAGATCGGGCAGTCCGGGTCGCTTTCCAGCTTGAGCTCGCGGAACTTCATCTTCCACGCGTCGTAGAGCAGGAGACGACCCGCCAGTGTTTCGCCACCGCCGACCAGCAGCTTGATGACTTCGGTCGCCTGGAGCATGCCGATCACGCCCGGCAGCACGCCGAGCACGCCGCCCTCGGCGCAGGAGGGAACCAGCCCGGGCGGCGGCGGTTCGCGGTAGAGGCAGCGGTAGCACGGACCGTGCTTCGCGTAGAACACGCTCACCTGGCCCTCGAACTGGAACACCGAGCCGTACACGTTCGGCTTGCCGAGCAGGACGCATGCGTCGTTCACCAGGTAACGCGTCGGATAATTGTCCGTGCCGTCCGCCACCACGTCGTATTCGCGGATGATGTCCAGCGCGTTTTCGCTGGAGAGCGGTTCGTTGTAGGTGACCACGTTCACCAGCGGGTTCAGGGCGCGGATGCGGTCGCGTGCGGAGGCGACCTTCGGACGGTCCACGTCGCGCGTGCCGTGGATGATCTGGCGGTGGAGGTTCGAGACGTCCACGTTGTCGAAATCCACGAGCCCGATCGTGCCGACGCCCGCTGCGGCGAGGTAGAGTGCGAG